>CAZDBC010000474.1:0-3136 GCA_964503295.1 uncultured Kiloniellaceae bacterium
AGGGGCCGCGCAAGGGTTGGACGGACCGGGGCGGACGCGGCCTCGCGCCGCGCCCGCCCCGAGGAAACGTCAGGCCAGTGCGCGCAGCGGCGTCACTTGCACTCGTAGGAGACGTTGTTGGCGTCGTCGATCTTGCGGATGACCTCCCAGTGCTCCTTGAAGGTGATGGGGATGAACTGGGCCTCGCCGGACTTGGAGAACTCCTCCTCGAGCGATGTGCCCTCCCACTCGAACTCGAAGAAGGCCTCCTTGATCTTCTCCTGCAGCTCGGGCTTCAGGTTGTAGACCACGCCGTAGCCGGTGGTCGGGAAGGTCTGCGACTTGTAGAGCGAGACGATCTGCTCCGGCTGGACGACATCGCGTTCGAGCATGCGCGCCATGACCGAGTTGGCGATCGCCGCGGCCGGGTAGTCCTTGTTGGCGACGCCGAGGACCGAGTTGTCGTGCTTGCCGGAGAACAGCGGCTCGAAGTCGCGGCCCGGCTCCATGCCGTAGTCCGCCTTGAGGATCGCCGAAGGCGCCTTGAAGCCGGAGTTCGAGGTCTCCGAGGTGAAGGCGAGCTGCTTGCCCTTGATGTCCTCCATCTTCTCGATGCCCGAGCCCGGATAGGTGATGATCTCCATCTCGTAGCCGAAGGAGCCGTCGGCGCTGGCCATGATGGTGAAGGGCCGGAAGCCGCCGCAGGCGACGGCGATCGGGTTGGAGCCGGTGTTGAAGCCGGCGATGTGCAGGCGCCCGGCGCGCATGGCCTCGATCTGCGCGGCGTTGGACTGCACCGGGAAGAACTGCACCTTCTTGCCGGTCTTCTCCTCGAGGAAGGCCAGGAAGTCGGACCAGGCCTCGGCGTAGACCGACGGATCCTCGACCGGCGTATAGGCGAAGATCAGCGTGTCGGGATCGACCTGCTGGCCGGGATCCGAGGGGATGTCGGCGACCAGATCGCCGTCCTTGTCCTGGTAGCGGCTGTCGAGCTTGAACTCGGCCTGGGCCGAGGCGGTGGCGAACAGCAGCGCGGCGAGCGCTGCGAAAAGACTTCTCATGTGGTGACCTCCCATTGCGTTCAGGCGTCGTTGAAACCCTGCGCCTGCGGGTAGCCTAATTATATTGCAGTTTTATGACAATCCCGAGATAGCTCCGTGACGCCTGCCAGTCGGCCGGACGGCTCAGGCGAAACGCAGGGCCAGGCCGGGCAGCGGCAGGCCGGTCACGCGGCTGCGCCAGTGCTCGCCGGAGGCGACCGGCAGGGCGCGGGTGACCGTGCCGGTGGTGACGATCTCGCCGGCCGCGAGCGGCGGGTTGACCGGGTCCTCGGCAAGCAGGCCGACCAGGTGGGCGAGCGCCGAAAGCGGCCCGTCGAGCACGTCGGGGGCATGGCCGCCCGCGGCCTCGGCGCCGTTCCGCTCCAGCGCGATCTCGAAGTCGGCGAGCCGGGCCAGCCAGTCGGCCTGCTCGTCCTGCTTCACGGCGACGCGCGGGCCGAGCAGGTAGGCGCCGTGCAGGGCGAAGGCGGCGACCGTGTCGGCGGCGGCAAAGCGCCAGCCGGGAAAGAGCGACTGCACGATCTCGATGCCGTGGGCGACCCACTCGATGCAGGAAAGCAGCGCCGGCTCGTCCATGCCCGGCGCCGGCGCGCGGGCCAGGCCGAAGGCGATCTCCGGCTCGATGCGCGGCTCGACGACACGGGCGAGCTCGAAGACCGCGCCCTCGGGCGGCGCCGTCTCGACCGTGGAATCGAACATGTCGCCCCAGATCGGCGCCCAGACGCCGTACTCGGGCCAGATGGTGCGGTTGGTGAAGCCGATCTTGCGCCCGACCGGCTGCTCGCCGCGCGCCCGGCGCAGGCGCCGCACCGCCGCGCTCACCCGGTAGGCGGCGGCCAGGTCGAGGTCGGGGTGGCGCTCAGTGGCGGGCGCGATCTGGCGGCGCGCGTCGGCGGCGCCGAGGATCTCCGCGGCGATGCCTTCGACGGTGTCGTTGTCCATTCGCTCGTTCCCCTTTGTCGTGCCGGCCCCTATCGCGCCGGATCGAGGCGCTTGCCATCCTCGCCGAACAGCATTGCTGCCACCAGACGGCCCCAACTAAAGCGAAACAAGGCGCCCGGCGACTAGGATAAGGATTGAGCCAGCCCATTACCTGCTACCTGCCGACGCCCTGCTAAAATCTGAGAACTCGATCCGGATGGCTTGGCCAGCCGAGCAGCCCCATCACGGCATTGCTTCGATCGGCTCCAGGTGCAGTTGCCGCTCAAAATTTTCAACTAGCACGAAGAGAACTTCAAAATGCCCAGCCAACGGCTCAAGAACGTCCTCTGGCAGATACAACTCCCCATAAGGCGTCTCAAGTTTTTCGGCAGTCTCTATTATTTGCCGGATCAATACGTCCATTTCGATTTGGTGACAGCGTAGCGAACTGGCCAGTTCTACAGCAGCTCCCAAGGTGAGCGATTGTAAAAGACATCGCTGAGTCCAATCGATCGTCAAGCCTTCGGGTACGTTAAGACGCATCGCGGTTACTCGAAGACGAAGTTCCGGGACGGATCGGAATCCGGAGCTCTGAATTTCATTCAGGGATGCCCGATGACGATTGATATCGTCCTGCAGAATGCCCGTTTCAGTTCTCAGAAGTTTGAGCAGTTGCGCGCGCTGATGCGCACGCTGCCGAGCCTCTCTGGCCAGGAATTGCTCGGTTTGAGCATGACGATCACGCTCAGCTTGTTCCGCCTGATGGGCCATCTGCTCCCGCGCAACTTTGGCCTGGCTGTCGGCGGCGCTCCGCGTCGCCTCCGCCGTCCGCTGCGAAGCTTTTCCGATAGCTTTCGCGGTTAGGAATGCAGCACCGATAGCGAGCACCCCTGCCATCAACGGCTGCCAATCCTTTAGCCGGCCGCCGGACAAGAGGCTGTCAAAGAGGGCAGCCGCAAAGAAAAGAGCTATGGCACCAAGAGCAAAACCCGTCGCGATCCGCAGGATAGCCTCAGTTTTTTCGTCCATCTTTATGTTCCGAAGCTGAACGTTTACAGCTTCCGTCTACCGTCGAGTCGCGGCAAGGGCGCGAGGTCGAGGTCGGGGTGGCGCCCGGTGACGGGCGCGATCTGGCGGCGCGCGTCGGCGGCGCCGAGGATCTCCGCGGCGATGCC
>CAZDBC010000475.1:0-3111 GCA_964503295.1 uncultured Kiloniellaceae bacterium
GAGCTGGTATCGAATGGCGGGCGAACGC
This sequence comes from uncultured Kiloniellaceae bacterium, assembly GCA_964503295.1. GTDB lineage: Bacteria > Pseudomonadota > Alphaproteobacteria > Kiloniellales > Kiloniellaceae > CAZDBC01. The sequence goes on from CAZDBC010000475.1 coordinate 29, forward strand.
GAAGGTGTCGTCTGGACCGAGCCCTACATTTTCTTCACGTCACGGCAACCCGGAATCACCGCGGCACTCGCGGTGGACAAAGGAGCCGAAGACGTCGAGGCCGTCGTCGGCGTCGACATCGAGATCAGCGAGATCTCCGGCTTTCTTACGCGTATCGGCCTCGCCCTTGGCGGCTCCGCCTTCATCGTCGCCCCCGGCGGCGAGGTGATCGCCCACAGCAACCGGAGCCTGATTCTGCCCGACGACGCCGGCAGCAATGGCGATCTGCGTTTTCGCAAGCTCGCTGAACTGCCTGCCATCGATGCCGCCCTGGGCGAGCGGATCGTCGCGCGCTTCTCCGAACCGGCGGCGGCTGGTGCACCGGTCGTCTGGCAGCAGGAGCTGCAAGGCCGCAACCATTTCGTGGCGCTCGGTCGGATGCCGGGTATCGACTGGCCCTGGCTGGTGGTGGTCGTGGTTCCCGAGCAAGGGCTTGTCGAGGCGGCAGGCGCCAACGACCTCGTTCTGGTCGGCGTCATTCTGCTGGCGGTTCTGTTCGCCTGTGCGCTTGGCTATGCACTCAGCCGCAGCATCGGGAGACCGCTCGCCGCGCTGCACCGAAACGCAATGCAGGCGCGCCAGGGCAATATCGAACTGATGGAGGAGGTGCAGAGCGGCTATCGGGAGATCGCCGAAACCGACGCCGTTTTGAAGGAGCTGGTAACGCAGCGGCGCCGGGACGGTGCGGCGGCTGCGGTGGGCCCCGGATCGCAGGCGTCTCCGGACAGTCGGACGTAGCCGAAGCCTGCTCCGGGTCGCACCTAGCGCTGACTCGTCTCCCAATCCGGCGCGATCCAGACCGGCGCCTCGCTGGGCGGTAGCGGGTCCCGGCCGCGAATGCGGTCGGCCAGCTTCTCGGCCAGCATGATGGTCGGCGCGTTGAGATTGCCGCTGACGATGTCGGGCATGATCGAGGCGTCGACAACGCGCAGGCCCTCCAGACCGTGAACGCGGCCCTCGGCATCGACGACGGCCGTCGGGTCGCTTTGCGGTCCCATCTTGCAGGTGCAGGCGGGGTGATAGGCGCTTTCGCCCTGGGCGCGCACGAAGGCGTCGATCTTGGCGTCGCTCTCGACGCCGGCCCCCGGGGCCAGCTCCGCGCCGCGCAGCTCGTCGAAGGCGGGCTGGGCGAAGATCTCGCGCGTCAGTCGAACCGCTTCCCTCATCTCCTGCCGGTCGGACTCGGTCGCCATGTAGTTGAAGACGAAGGCGGGTGGCTCCCAGGGATCGGCCGAGCGCAGCCACAGGCGCCCGCGGCTCGTGGGGCGCATGGGTCCGACGTGGGCCTGGAAGCCGTGGCCGCCGGCCGGACTGGATCCGTCGTAGTTAATCGCCAGCGGCAGGAAGTGGTATTGCAGGTTGGGGTGCTCGATGCCCGCCCGGCTGCGGATGAAGCCGCCGACCTCGAACTTGTTCGACGCGCCGTGGCCGGTGCGGAACAGCAGCCATTCCAGACCTATCCTGATGCGGTTCCAGGGCTTGAGCGCCGGATAGAGGGTGACCGGCCTGACCGCCGCGTACTGGACATAGATTTCCAGGTGATCCTGAAGGTTTTCGCCGACACCGGGCAGCTCCGCGGTCACCGAGATGCCGTGCCGACGCAGTTCGTCGGGAGCGCCGACCCCGGACAGGAGCAGGAGGTGAGGCGAGCCGATCGCGCCGCCGGCCAGGATCACTTCACGCTCCGCGCGGCAGTGATCCACGTTGCCTGTGCCGCCATGCGGGGCGAATTCGACCCCGACCGCCCGCCGCCCCTCGAACAGAATGTGCAAGGCTAGGGCTTTCGTGACCACGGTGAGGTTCGGCCGATCGCGCGCCGGGGCGAGGTAGGCTTTGGCGGTCGACCAGCGGGAGCCGTTCCAGCTGGTGCGGTCCATGGGCCCCAGCCCCTCCTGCTGATAGCCGTTCATGTCCCAGGTAATCGGGTAGCCGGCCTGGCGCCCGGCCTCCAGCCAGGCCCGTTCGAGGACACCCTCGACGTCGCCGTAGGTGACCTTGAGGGGGCCGTCACCGCCGCGATAGTCGTCGGCGCCCTTCTCGTGGCTCTGCGCCCTGCGGAAGTAGGGCAGGCAGTCGGCGTAGCTCCAGCCCGGCAGTCCGCTCTGTGCCCAGCGGTCGTAGTCGCGCGCGTGCCCGCGTACGTAGGCCATGCCGTTGATCGAAGAGGAGCCGCCGAGCACCTTGCCGCGCGGATGATAGATGCGGCGGCCGTCCATGTGCGGCTCGGGCTCGGAATGGAAGGCCCAGTTGTACCGCTTGCCCTTGAGGGGCTCGGCGAAGGCGAGCGGCATGTGGATCTGCCACGACATGAGACCGCGATCGGGCCCGCCGGCCTCGAGCAGCAGGACCGATACGTCCGGATCTTCGGTCAGCCGGTTGGCCAGGACGCAGCCGGCCGAGCCGGCGCCGACGATAATGTAATCGTAACTGGGATCGTTCATTGCGTTTTTGGGTTCGCTCGCTGTTCCGGATTTGCCAGGGTCGGCCGGGGTCAAGAGCTCAAGCTACGGCAGATGCGCAGACGAAAGGCATGCGGTGCGGGATCCGCTCCGTTGCCCCGCGTGCCGACGTCGCGACGGGTCGGACCGGGCGCGGCGCGTCCCCGCTTAGGGCTAATACGGGGCCTCGACGTCGCCGAGCTCGACGTAGACGCTCTTCAACTGCGTGTAGTGCTCGATGGCGGCCAAGCCGTTCTCGCGCCCGATGCCGGACTGCTTGACGCCGCCGAACGGCATTTCGATTGGCGTGACGTTGTAGTTGTTGATCCAGCAGGTGCCCGCCTGCAGGCGGGCGACGACGCGGTGGGCGCGCGCAAGATCGCGCGTGAAGAGGCCGGCGGCCAGCCCATAGTCGGTCGCGTTGGCGCGCGCGACGACCTCGTCTTCCTCGGCGAAGCGGAGGACCGCCATGACCGGCCCGAAGATCTCCTCGCGCACGATGGTCATGTCGTCCCGGCAATCGGTGAAGACGGTCGGCTCGACGAAGTTGCCGCGCGCCAGGTGCGGATTCTCCGGCCGCTTGCCGCCGATCGCGAGGGTGGCCCC
>CAZDBC010000476.1:0-3105 GCA_964503295.1 uncultured Kiloniellaceae bacterium
GGGCGAGCCCGTGCGCGAGACGGCGACGCGCGAGGTGCGCGAGGAGGCGGGCCTCGAGGTCGAGCTCGTCGGCCTGCTCGACGTCGTCGATTCGATTCATCCCGACGGGCGGGGCGGCGTCGAGTACCACTACACCCTGATCGACTTCCTGGCCGAGTGGCGCGGCGGCGAGGCGAAAGCCGGCGGCGACGCCGCCGACGTCGCCTGGGCGCGGCCCGACCGGCTCGCCGACTACCAGCTCTGGAGCGAGACCGAGCGCCTGATCGCCCTGGCCGTCGAGCGCCGCGCGGCGGCGGGCGCGCGGGGACTTGTCACGGGGTCCGAACGGCTCTAGAGACCGCCGCGCCATGACGACCACCTCGCTCGCCGCGCCGGACCCGCGCCGCCAGTTGCGCGCGACCCTGATCGGCGGCATCGCCGTGCTGCTCTGGGCGCTGCTCGCCCTCTTCACGACCGGGGCCGCGGGTATCCCGCCGTTCCAGCTCCTCGCCATGACCTTCGGCGTGGCCTTCCTGGTCAGCGCGGCGATCCTGGTCTTGCGCGACCCCACGGGCGGCGCCTTCCGGACCTGGCGTCAGCCCTGGCCGGTGTGGCTGCTCGGCGTCGGCGGGCTGTTCGGCTATCACTTCTTCTATTTCGTCGCCCTGGCCAACGCGCCGCCGGTCGAGGCCGGGCTGATCGCCTACCTCTGGCCGCTGCTGATCGTGCTGCTGTCGGCGCTGCTGCCCGGCGAGCGCCTGCGCTGGTTCCACGTCGCCGGCGGCATCATGGGCCTTGCCGGCGCGGCGCTGCTGGTGACCGACGGCGGCCGGGTCGCCTTCCGCGCCGAATACACGACCGGCTATCTGGCGGCACTGGCCTGCGCGCTGACCTGGTCGAGCTACTCGGTGACCAACCGGCGCTTCGGCAGCGTGCCGACCGAGGTGGTCGGCGGCTTCTGCGGCGCGGTCGCCCTGCTTGGCCTGCTGTGCCACCTGGGGCTCGAGGACAGCGTGCGGCCCGAGGGCTGGCAGTGGCCGGCGATCCTGGGGCTCGGCCTCGGGCCGGTCGGCGCCGCCTTCTTCGTCTGGGACTACGGAACCAAGCACGGCAACATCCAGGTGCTCGGCACCCTGTCCTACGGCGCGCCGCTGCTCTCGACCCTGCTGCTGATCGCCTTCGGGCAGGGCCGGGCGACCTGGGCCGTGCTGCTCGCCTGCCTGCTGATCGTGGCCGGCGCGCTGCTCGCCTCGCGCGACTTCTTGCGGCGTCGCTAGGCCCGGCGCGGGCGCGGGGTCGGGCGCCAGTCGGGCGGCGCCAGCTCGAAGCCGGAAAACTCGAAGGCCGGCGCCACGGTGCAGCCGACCAGGGTCCAGGCGCCGAGCGACTCGGCGGTCTGCCAGGCGCCGGCGGGCACGACCGCCTGCGGCCGCTGGCCGGCCTCCAAGACGTTGCCGAGGGTGACGGCGGCGGCGTCGTGCCCGTTCTCCGAGACGGTCAGGACCAGCGGCGCGCCCGCGTACCAGTGCCAGATCTCGGTTGCGTCGATGCGGTGCCAGTGGGAATGCTCGCCGGCGCGCAGCAGGTAGTAGATCGCCGTGCCCGCGCCGCGCCCGCCGCCGGCCGGCCGGTGCCGGTAGGTCTCGCGGAAATGGCCGCCTTCCGGATGCGGCTGCAGGCCGAGCAGCGCGATCACCTGGTCGGCGGTCATCGCCCGGACGCGCGCTCTAGCCGGCCGGCACGGTGGCGGTCATCGAGGGCCGCTGCGCGAAGGTCTCGTACCAGGCGGCGAGCGCGGGACGCTCGGACCGCCAGTCCTCGCCGGCGAAGCGGAAGTCGAGATAGCCGAGCGCGCAGCCGAGCGCAATGGTGCCGAGGTCCAGGCTCTGCTCGATCTCGCCGGCCGCCGCCTCCTGCTCGAGGCGGTCGAGGGTCGCGCGCACCTTGCGGCCCTGGCGCTCGTGCCAGCCGGGCCAGCGCTTGTCCTCGGGGCGCACGCGCTCCTCCATCACGCGCGCGACCGCGGCGTCCAGGATGCCGTCGGCCAGGGCGGCGCGGTTGAGCACCTTCCAGCGCGCCGTACCGCTCGCGGGCAGCAGGCCGGCATCGTGCTTCAGGCTGGTGAGGTACTCGCAGATCAGCGGTGAGTCGCAGAGCGTCAGGCCCTCGTCGGTGATCAGCGCCGGCACCTTGCCGAGCGGATTGTCCCTGGCGATGTCCGTCTTGGGGTCGCCGACGTTGGTCTCGACGCGCTCGATGCGCTCGTCGAGGCCGAGCTCGAGGGCGGTGACCGTGACCTTGCGGACGTAGGGACTGGTCGGCGAGTAGCGCAGTTTCATCGTGGCGTCTCCAGGTTGGCGGCGGCCGTGTCCGGCCCGGTCAGAAATCGTCCTTGAGGGCGCGCACCCTGGCGAAGACCTCGACCGGGCCAGCGCCGGCCATGCCCAGCGCCTCGGCCAGGCCCGCGTCGTCGGCGCGCAGGAAGGGATTGGTCTTGCATTCCTCGCCGAGCAGGGCCGGGATGGTGGGCCGCCCTTCGGCGCGCAGGCGGTCGATCTCCTCGGCGCGTTGGCGCAGTGCGGGATTGTCGGGATCGATCGACAGCGCAAAGCGCGCGTTGGACTGGGTGTACTCGTGGCCGCAGTAGATGCGCGTGTCGGGCGGCAGGCGGCGCAGCTTCTCGAGCGAATGCCACATCTGCTCCGGGCTGCCCTCGAACAGGCGACCGCAACCGAGGGAAAAGAGCGCGTCGCCGCAAAAGAGCGCCTTGCTGTCGGGAAACCAGAAGGCGATGTGGCCGCGCGTGTGGCCGGGCACGAAGAAAACCTCCGCCTCGGCCGCGCCGAGGGCGTGGCGCTCCCCCTCCTCGAGCGCGACCTCGATGCCGGGGATGCGCGCCCGGTCGGCCTTCGGGCCGACGATGGTCGCGCCGCTCCTCTCCTTGACCTCAAGGTTGCCGCCGGTGTGGTCGTGATGGTGATGGGTGTTGAGGATCTGGCCGATGGTCCAGCCGTGCGCGCGCGCCGCCGCCAGAGGCGGCGCCGCCTCGGCCGGATCGATCACGGCCGTCTCGCCGCTGTCGGGCTCGTGCGCCAGGTAGACGTAGTTGTCGCGCAGGGCGGGAAC
>CAZDBC010000477.1:0-3103 GCA_964503295.1 uncultured Kiloniellaceae bacterium
GCCGCGCCCATCACCGGCGGCATGATCTGCCCGTTGACCGAAGAGGCGACCTCGACCGCACCCGCCTTCTCCGAGGAAAAGCCGACGCGCTTCATCATCGGAATGGTGAAGGTGCCGGTGGTCACCACGTTGGCGATCGACGAACCGGAGATCAGGCCGGTCATGGCCGAGGCGACGACCGCCGCCTTGGCCGGTCCGCCGCGGTAGTGCCCGAGCAGGGAGAAGGCGACCTTGATGAAGTAGTTGCCGGCACCCGCCTTGTCGAGCAGGGCGCCGAACAGCACGAACAGGAAGACGAAGTCCGTCGACACCCCGAGGGCGATGCCGTAGACGCCCTCGGTGCTGATCCACTGGTGATTGACGATCGAGGCCAGCGAATTGCCCTTGTGCGCGATGATGTCGGGCATGTACTGGCCGAAGAAGTTGTAGCCCAGGAAGACCATCGCGACGATCGTCAGTGGCGGCCCCAGGGCGCGGCGGGTCGCCTCGAGCAGCAGCGGCATGCCGATGCAGGCCACCACGATGTCGGTGGTGTTGGGGTTGCCCGGTCGATTCGAAATCGAATCGTAGAACCAGAACAGGTAGCTGCCGCAAAAGGCGGCGGTGATCGCCCAGACCCAGTCCTGAACGGGAATGTGATGCCGCGGCGACGACTTGAACGCGGGAAACGCGAGGTAGGCGAGAAAGAGGGCAAGACCGAGATGGATCGCCCGCGTCTCGGTGTTGTTCAGGACGAGCTGAAGCCCGGTGATCTCCGTGGCCACGAACGGCAACGGCGAAGCGATCCAGATCTGGAACAGCGACCAGAAACAGGCGACGTAAACGATGATCTTGTGCGGCAAACCGCTCGGCGTGCGTCCGCCGGTGTCGACAGTCGCGACAAGATCCTGAAGGTCGTCCTCGCTGGCGGGTGCGCGCCCCGCTTCACGACGCTCCTGATCGCTCATTTCGCCCCCCGCAGATCCCCGCGCCCATTAAGGCCGTCGCGACATCCGAGGCCGCCGCCGTCCCCTTCGGCGGGCGGAGTTTCGGCCGCGATCCCCGGCACGTCGGATTGGTCCTTGTCGGAACCGAAGGGGGGCGGCCCGGAACCGGGCCGCCCCGAGCCGGTTACATCCAGCCGCGTTCCTTGTAGTAGCGCACGGCGCCTTCATGCAGCGGGGCGGAGAGCATGTTCTTGATCATGTTCTCCTCTTTCAGGTTGGCGAAGGCCGGATGCAGCTTCTTGAAGCGGTCGAAGTTGTCGAACACGGACTTCACCACCGCATAGACCACGTCCGGGCTGGTCTTCGCCGAGGACACGAAGGTCGCGCCGACGCCGAAGGTCTCGGTGTCGGTGTCGGTGCCGCGATACATCCCGCCCGGGATGATGGCCTTGGCGTAATAGTCGTTCTCGGCGACCAGTTCGTCGATTTTCGGCCCGGTCACCGGCACCATCACCGCGTCACAGGCCGTCGTCGCCTCCTTGATCGAGCCGTTGGGGTGGCCGACGGTGAACAGGATGACGTCGACCTTGTTGTCGCACAGGGCCGCGGCCTGCTCGGCCGACTTGAGCTCGCTGACTGCCCTGAAGTCGTCCATGGTCCAGCCGAGCTTTTCCATCACCACTTCGGTCGTGCCGCGCTGGCCGGAGCCCGGATTGCCGACGTTGACCCGCTTGCCTTTCAGGTCCTCGAAGTGCTTCACGCCGGAATCAGCTCGCGCGACCACCGTGTAGGGCTCCGGATGGACCGAGAAGACGGCCCGCAGATCCTTGTTGGCACCTTCCGGAAACTTGTCGGGCGCCGTGCCGTTGTAGGCATGGTACTGCCAGTCCGACTGGGCCACGCCCATGTCCTGCTCGCCGGCGCGCAGCGCGTTCAGGTTCGCGATCGAGCCGCCGGTAGAGGGTGCCGTGCACTTGATGTCGCCCCGGTTCTCGCGATTGACGAGCTTGCAGATCGACTGGCCGACGACGTAGTAGACGCCGGTCTGGCCGCCGGTGCCGATGGTGATGAAGGTTTCGGCGCGCACCGCCTGTGACCCGGTACCGACCAGCAGCAGGCCGGCCGCGAGGCCGAAGACCGTCGCTCTCATTGTTGACTTGTGCATAGCGTTTCGCTCCCAAGCTGTTTCACGATTCTCGTTGGTGTCGGGGCCGCTGCCGTTTCGGTCGCCGCGGGCGACGGGCGGGGATCGGCCCGGTTCGGTTGCTGATCGGCGACGCCGACGCACGCCAGCGCATGCATAGTGTTCCGCCTTTCCGCAAACCGCGCCATACCGCCCCCCATGCCACCCTGTGGCGCTTTTGATGCGCCCCCTTCCTCGGTGTCGCTTATTGAACACAGTTCGAGCGTTGAAAACCAGTCTGTTATCGCACGGGACCCTTGCCGGCTCCAATGCCCCCGGCCGGAGCGGCGGAACCGCCGTTCAGCGCAGGCCGCGCTCGCGGAAGACGGCCAGTGCCGCGGGATGAAACGGCGCCGTCAGGCCGGCCGAGGCCATCTCCTCGGGATTGAGGGATTCGAGCGCCGGATGTTGCGCCCAAAGCTCGTCCAGATTGTCGAAGACGGCCTGCAGCAGGGTTTCCACCACGACGTCGGGCATGCGCTCGGTCGTGACCAGCGTGGCGCGTACGCCGAAGCTGCGCACCGTCTCGGGATTGCCGCGATAGATCCCGCCTGGAATCTCCACCGGTGCGTAGAAGGGCCACTCGGCGATCAGGCGGTCGATTCCGGCTCCCGCGATATCGATCAGGACGGCACCGCAGCTGTCGGTCGCGACCGCGACGGCGCCGTTGGGGTGGCTGCCCGGCAGCACGAAGGCGTCGATGTCGCCGCGGCACAGTGCGGCCGCCTGCTCTTCCAGGGCATAGTCGGTGATGGCCGCGAAGTCGTCGTCCTGCCACCCCATCGCCGCGATCAGCGTCTCGGCCGAGCTGCGCACCGCCGAGCCCTCCGGACCGAGATTGATGCGCCGCCCTGCAAGATCGCCGATGGTCTCGATGCCGCTCTCCTTGCCCGCCACCACCGTGAGCGGCTGGCCGTGCAGCGAGAGGACGGCGCGCAACTCGCGAAACGGCGACTCGCCGTCCAGCCAGCCGTCCCCTTCGAAGGCGTGATAC
>CAZDBC010000478.1:0-3102 GCA_964503295.1 uncultured Kiloniellaceae bacterium
GCAAGACGGCCACCTTCATGCCCAAGCCGGTCAAGGACGACAACGGCACCGGCATGCATGTGCACCAGTCGATCTGGAAGGACGGCAAGCCGATGTTCGCGGGGTCGGGCTATGCTGACCTGTCGGAGACGGCGCTGCATTACATCGGCTGCATCATCAAGCACGCCAAGGCGATCAACGCCTTCACCAACCCCACCACCAACAGCTACAAGCGCCTGATCCCGGGTTTCGAGGCACCGGTCCTGCTGGCCTACTCGGCGCGCAACCGCTCGGCCTCATGCCGCATTCCCTATGGCGAGAGCCCCAAGGCCAAGCGCGTCGAGGTCCGCTTCCCGGACCCGACCGCCAATCCCTACCTGGCCTTCGCGGCCATGATGATGGCGGGCCTGGACGGCATCCAGAACAAGATCCATCCCGGCGAAGCCATGGACAAGGATCTCTACGATCTGCCGCCGGAAGAGCTCGCCGGCGTGCCCACCGTCTCAGGCTCCCTGCGCGAGGCCCTGGAATCGCTCGAGGCCGACCACGAGTTCCTGCTCGCCGGCGGCGTCTTCGACAAGGACCAGCTCGAGGGCTACATGGGGCTAAAATGGGAAGAGGTCTACGCCTTCGAGCATTCGCCGCACCCGATCGAGTTTCAGCTTTACTACTCGTCCTGACCGGGACAGCAGGCAAGTGACCGCGAGAGCCTCGGCCCCGTCCTTCCCAGACGGGGCCGAGGCCGTTTCCGGCGCGGCCCTGCTGCCGCTCAGCGCTCCAGGTCTATGACGATTTCCCGGCCGCCATAGCCGTGGACGGAATCGTGCGCGCGGATGGTCACGCGTTCGATCCCAGGCGGAATTTCCACCCCGCCCAGCGAGCGGGTGAAGGGCTGTTCGTTCTCGTGCGGATGGAGGAGTTCGCGAGTTCCCAACACCGTACCGTCCGGGGCGACGATGTCCCATTTGTCGGCGTAGTGGTCCCAGCCCTCGTCCGCGTGGCGGACGGTCACGTTGAAACGCCAGCGTCCATTGCCCTCAGGCAGGGCCTGCGCATCGACGACGTCGGCCTCGCCCGCGCGAACCGGAAGCGCGGTCGCGGTGACAGAGAGACTGCCGGCCAGCCCGGCCAGTAGCGAGACGAAAAAAACACGGTGGATCATGGAGGTATCCCAGAGCAGTCTCTCGAGCATCGCCTCTTCCCAACCGCCCTAAGGACCGAAGCGGCCAGTGGAGTACCGCGCGATGGTATCAGCCCTAGGGCTCGGCCGGAACCGGGCGCGGCCGACCGGCCTCGTCGATCGCCACGTAGACAAAGGTGCCTTCGGTCACCCGCACGACCTCCTTGCCGGCGCGCCGGCGCACCCAGGTCTCGACCTCGACGGCAATCGAGGTCGTGCCGACCCGCTTGATCGCGGCGTAGCAACTGACCAGATCACCGATGAAGATCGGCCGGTGGAAGCGCATCGCATCGACCGCGACGGTCGCGATGCGCCCGCCTGCGCGCGCCGCGGCGGGGACCGAGCCGGCCAGGTCCATCTGGGCGAGCACCCAGCCGCCGAACACGTCGCCATTGGGGTTGGCGTCCGCCGGCATCGCCAGCGTACGCAGGGCCGGCTCCCCCGGCGGCGGATGATCGGACGGCGACATGCCGAGGCTCTTACTATATCTGGTGGACAAGTGCCACAGCTCTACAGCATCTGCTTGCCCATCAGACACCCCTTTCTATAATGCCGGGCCATGCCTGACCTCTTCGACAGCCTCGCCACGGCCCGCAAGGACGACTACACCGCCAAGGACATCGAGGTCCTCGAGGGCCTCGAGCCGGTGCGCCGGCGGCCCGGCATGTACATCGGCGGCACCGACGCCCGCGCCCTCCATCACCTGGTTGCCGAGCTGCTCGACAACGCAATGGACGAGGCGGTCGCCGGCCACGCCAGCCGCATCGAACTGGAACTGGCGACGGGCAATGAGGTCACGGTGCGCGACAACGGCCGCGGCATCCCGACGGACCCGCACCCCAAGTTCAAACCGAAATCCGCCCTCGAGGTCATCATGACCACGCTGCATTCGGGGGCCAAGTTCTCGGAGAAGTCCTACGCCACCGCGGGCGGTCTGCACGGCGTCGGCCTGTCGGTGGTCAATGCGCTGGCCGAGGAGCTGCAGGTCGAGGTGGCGCGCGACCGCCAACTCTTCGCCCAGCGCTACAGCCGCGGCAAGCCGCAGGGCAAACTGAAGCGCGCCGGCGCGGTCAACAACCGGCGCGGCACCAGCATAACCTTCCGGCCGGATCCGGAGATCTTCGGCGCCAAGGCGAGCTTCGACGCCGGCCAGCTCTACCGCATGGCCCGGTCCAAGGCCTACCTCTATCGCGGCGTCGAGATCCGCTGGCGCTGCGCGCCCGATCTGCCGCGCGACGCCAAGACGCCCGAGACCGACAGCCTCCATTTTCCCGACGGTCTGCGCGATTTTCTCGCCAGCAATCTGCAGGGCCGCAAGATGCTGACGCCCGAGCCCTTCGTCGGCGAGGCCCGCTTCGCCGACGAGCAAGGCCGGGTCGAATGGGCGATCGGCTGGCCGCTCGACGAGGAGGGTTTCGTCAGCTCCTACTGCAACACGGTGCCGACCAGCGAAGGCGGCAGCCACGAGCTCGGCCTGCGCAACGGCCTTCTGCGCGGCCTCAAGGCCTACGGCGAGATGATCGGCAACCGCAAGGCCGCCCAGGTCACCGCCGACGACGTGGTCGGCGGTGCCTGCGCCCTGCTCTCCCTCTTTATCCGCAACCCGCAGTTCCAGGGCCAAACCAAAGAACGGCTGTCCACGCCGGCGGCGACCCGCCTGGTCGAGGGCTCGATCAAGGACCACTTCGACCATTGGCTGTCGGGCAATCCAGAGCGCGCGCGGCTGTTGCTGGAGCGCATCGTCGAACGCTCCGAGGAGCGCCTGCGCCGGCGCCAGGAAAAGGAGCTCAACCGCAAGGCCGCCACGCGCAAGCTGCGCCTGCCGGGCAAGCTCGCCGACTGTTCGCGCAACACGGCGGGCGGGACCGAGATCTTTCTGGTCGAGGGCGACTCGGCGGGCGGCTCGGCCAAGCAGGCGCGGGCACGGGAGACCCAGGCCGTGC
>CAZDBC010000479.1:0-3100 GCA_964503295.1 uncultured Kiloniellaceae bacterium
GGTGTCGCGCTGGAACAGCTTGTGCGCGCGCAGTGCCTGAGTCGAATGGTGCACCAGGCTGACGTTCTGCAGCTCGAAAAGCGAGCCCTCCGTCAGCAGTCCGGCCTCGCGCATAAGCTCCTCGAGGCGCTCGGTGCCGCTTTCCGTGAAGGTGACCGAGCGGGCCTTCTCGTCCTTCTCGTAGTGTTCCTCAGCAAGCTGGGGAATCAGCTTGTCGACCTGCCTGTAGAGCTGGGAGGAGTCCTCGGCCGGCCCGGAAATGATCAGCGGCGTGCGCGCCTCGTCGATCAGGATCGAATCGACCTCGTCGACGATCGCGAAGTTGAAGTCCCGCTGCACCATGTCGCCCAGGTGGAACTTCATGTTGTCGCGCAGGTAGTCGAAGCCGAACTCGTTGTTGGTCCCGTAGGTGACGTCGCAGGCGTAGGCGGCGCGCCGCTCCTCGTCGCTCAGTCCGTGCACGATGCAGCCGACCGTGAGGCCGAGGTACTTGTAGATCTCTCCCATCCAGGCGGCGTCGCGCCGGGCCAGATAGTCGTTGACGGTGACCACGTGGACGCCCTTGCCGGGCAGGGCATTGAGGTAGACCGCCAGGGTCGCGACCAGGGTCTTGCCTTCGCCGGTCTTCATCTCGGCGATCATGCCCTTGTGCAGGACCATGCCGCCGATCAGCTGAACGTCGAAGTGACGCTGCCCGAGGGTTCGCTTGGCCGCCTCGCGCACCACCGCGAAGGCCTCGACCAGAAGGTCGTCGAGATCGGCGCCCTTGTCCAGGCGCTGGCGGAATTCCGCCGTCTTGGCGCGCAATTCCTCCTCGCTCAGCGCCTCGAGCCCAGGCTCGAGAGCGTTGATGGCGCGGACGTCCTTGTCGAGAGATTTCAGGAACCGGTCGTTGGCCGATCCGAACAGGCGTTTGCCGAGCGCACCGAGCATCAAGAACCTCTGTTGTGGGGGATCGGCCAAGCCGTTCGCGTGCCTCGACAGATAGGGGTGCGGGCCCGCCGTGTCAACGCTCCCGCCCGCCCGCCGGCTTCGCCAAGATCCGCAGAATTCGGCGATTTTTCGGCCCGGAACGGCGCGCGGAGGCCGGCGCCGCGGCGTCTTCCCTGGCTCGGCGCGCGTGCTTCCTGTTGTCATCGCCCCGAGCGGCGACCATCATGCCGCGCGCCGGCCGCCACCGAGCAGAGGGCAGGGAACCATGCCGCTTGTCGCCGATATCGACCGCCAGGGCCGCCGCCGGAGCCGCTGCCGCGCGGGCATCGCCGCCGGTCTTCTCGTGTTGATGGCTCCCCTCGCCGTCATGGCCCAGGAGGACGCGCCCGCGCAGGAGTCCGAGGCGGACGCGGTGCGCCAGCGCACGCTGGAGCAGCTTCACGCCGACAACCCCGTGGTCGCGCGGGTCAACGAGGGCGAGATCCGGTGGCGCGAGGTCGCCGCCATGGCCGAACAGTTGCCGCCGGAATACCGGGGCCGTCTGGCCGAGGTCTTCCCCGTCCTGCTCGACCGCCGGATCGAGTTGCGCCTGCTCGGCGAGGCGGCGCGCGACGAGGACCTGGACGAGGAGCCCGAGATCATTGCCCAGGTGCGCGCCTACGAGGAGCGTCTGATCCGCGAGCTCTATCTCGAGCGCTTCCTGGACGAAGCGGTGACCGAGAAGCTCCTGCGCGAGGGTTACGACGCCCTGGTTGCCCGCACCGCCGAGGAGGACGAGGTGCGCGCCCGCCACATCCTGGTCGAGAGCGAGGACGAGGCCCGGGCGATTATCGCCGAACTCGACCGGGGCGCCGATTTCGTCGAGTTGGCCGAACAGCGCTCGAAGGGCCCCTCGGCCAGCGCCGGCGGCGATCTCGGCTACTTCACCAGGGAGCGCATGGTCGCGCCCTTCGCCGAGGCAGCCTTTGCCCTCGAACCCGGCCGCTACAGCGCGGAACCGGTCGAGACCCAGTTCGGCTGGCACGTCATCCGGGTCGAAGACCGCCGGCCCGCCGAGGTGCCCGGCTATTCCGAGCTGCGCCCGGAGCTCGAGCGCCAGCTGCGCCAGCGCCTGACCCGCCGTCTGCTCGCGGAGTTGCGCGAGGATGCCGAGATCGAGGTTTTCCCGGCCGACGCCTACCCGGCGCCAGCCGCCGAGTGAGCCGTTCGCGCGCACGGGCGCCAGCCGCAAGGATCCAGCCGAATGCCGCCCATTTCGCCGCTCGCCCCTGAAAGCCTGCCCGATCTGCCGGCGCTCGACGGCGTACGCCTGGCGACCCGGGACTGCGGCATCCGTTACAGGAACCGCGCCGACGTCACGCTCATGGTCTTCGATCCCGGCACCGTCGTGGCCGGCGTCCTGACCCGTTCCAAGACCGCGGCCGCGCCGGTCGAGTGGTGTCGCGCCCAGCTCCCCAAGGGCCGGGCGCGGGCCATCCTGGTCAATGCCGGCAACGCGAACGCCTTCACCGGGCGTATCGGCGAGGAGGCGGTGCTGAACTGCGTCCGGGCCGCCGCCGAGGCGCTCGGCTGCAGGCGCGAGGAGGTCCTGGTCGCCTCCACCGGGGTGATCGGCCAGCCCCTTCCTGACGAGCTCCTGGTCGAAGCGCTGCCCGGAATGGTCGAGGCGCTGACGCCCGGCGGATGGCGCGCCGCGGCGGAGGCGATCATGACCACCGACACCTTTCCCAAGCTGGCGACACGGACCGCCGAGATCGACGGCGTCCCGGTCACGCTCAACGGCATCTGCAAGGGCTCCGGCATGATCGCGCCGGACATGGCCACCATGCTGGCCTTCGTGGTGACCGACGCGCGCCTGCCGGCCCCCGTGCTCCAGAAACTGCTGTCCGGCGCCAACGACCGCAGCTTCAACTGCATCACGGTGGACGGCGACACCTCGACCAGCGACACCCTTCTGCTCTGCGCAACCGGAAAGGCCGGGCACCAGCCCGTGAGCGAGGCCGGCGACCGGCGGCTGCGCGCCTTCCGGCGCGCGCTCGAGGAGTTGCTTCTGGACCTCGCCCAGCTTGTCGTGCGCGACGGCGAGGGCGCCAGCAAGTTCGTCACGATCAAGGTCACAGGAGCCGCCTCGGGCCGGGCGGCGCGGCGCATCGGCCTGGCGATCGCC
>CAZDBC010000480.1:0-3099 GCA_964503295.1 uncultured Kiloniellaceae bacterium
TTCCGCTAGCCTCACCGCGGCATATCGGAGACTGCGGCCCGGGTCCTTGCCCGGTCGCGGTCGGGACTGGACTGCGGAGAGCAAGAGACTTGAGCCTGGACGAAAAACTGGATCGCGTGGCGCGCCGTTTCGACGAGCTGCGCCGGCTGATCGCCGAGCACCCGGAACCCGGATCGAAGGCCTATACGGCCTTGCTCAAGGAGTATGCCGAGCTCGAACCGGTGGTCGAGGCGATCGCCGCTTTGCGCGATGCGCGGCGGCAACTCGACGAGGCGCGCGCCCTCATGGCCGATTCCCCGTCCGACGCGGAAATGCGGGGTTTGGCGGAAAGCGAGTGCGAGGACATAGAGGCGAGGCTGCCCGAGCTCGAGCAGCGGGTGAAGCGCCTCTTGCTGCCCAAGGACGCGGCCGATTCGCGCAACGTCATCCTGGAGGTGCGGGCGGGCACCGGCGGCGAGGAGGCGGCGCTCTTCGCCGCCGAGCTTCTGCGCATGTATCAGCGCTATGCCGATGCCCAGGGCTGGCGTTTCGAACTGCTGCACCACGCCGAGACCGGGATCGGGGGCTGCAAGGAGGCCAGCGCCGAAATCGCCGGCCGAGACGTCTTCGCGCGGCTCAAGTTCGAATCGGGCGTGCATCGGGTGCAGCGTGTCCCGGTGACGGAATCGGGCGGTCGGATCCACACCTCAGCCGCCACCGTGGCCGTGCTGCCCGAACCGGAGGAGGTTGACGTCAGGATCGACGAGAAGGACCTGCGCATCGACACCTACCGGTCCCCGCCCGCCCACGGCCAACACGTCAACACCACCGATTCGCCGGTGCGCATCACCCATCTGCCGAGTGGCGTGGTGGTGCAGTGCCAGGACGAGAAATCGCAGCACAAGAACCGGGCCAAGGCCATGAAGGTGCTGCGGGCACGGCTGTTCGACATGGAACGGCAGGCGCAGGAGGCGGCACTGGCCGCCAGTCGCCGCAGCCAGGTCGGCAGCGGCGACCGCTCGGAGCGCATTCGCACCTACAACTTTCCCCAGGGGCGGGTGACCGACCATCGCATCAACCTGACGCTGTACAAGCTCGACAGCGTGCTGAGCGGGGAGGCGCTGGACGAGTTGATCGATCCGCTGATCTCCGAGGACCAGGCCGCGCGCCTGGCCGAGCTGGCGTGAGCCAGCACGCCCTCGATGGCGCGGGGATCGGCGCGCGCGCGCCGAGCCTCGCCGCTCTGCTGTTTGAAGCGACGGCCCGTCTTGCGGCAGCCGGAGTCGCCGAACCGCGGCGCGATGCCCGTGTGCTCCTGGCAGCCGCACTCGGTCTCGATGCCGGAGCCCTGCTGGCACGCGCGGAGACCGTCGTGGCGCCGGCGCCGGCGGCCCGTTTCCAGTCGATGGTCGCGCGGCGCGCCAGGCGCGAACCGGTTGCCCGTATCCTCGGCCGGCGCGGGTTCTGGGCGCACGACTTCGAGCTGTCTCCGGCCGTACTCGACCCGCGGCCGGACAGCGAGACCCTGATCTCGCAAGTGCTCGAGCGCATTGACGATCGCGCGGCCGGCCACCGGGTGCTCGATCTCGGGACGGGTAGCGGTTGTCTGCTGCTGACCCTGCTCGGCGAGCTGCCGGCGGCGATCGGCCTCGGCATCGATCTCAGTCCGGCTGCGCTCGACGTGGCGCGGGCCAATGCGGCGCGTTTGGGCATGGCGGACCGGGCTTTTTTCGCCTGCGGCGAGTGGGCGGCGGCGGCGGCGCCCGGCTGGTCGGTGATTCTCGCCAACCCGCCCTATCTGGCGCGGCACGAGTTGGACGACCTGGAGCCGGAGGTCGCGCAGTGGGATCCGCGGTTCGCGCTCGACGGCGGCGCCGACGGGCTCGACGCCTACCGGGCGCTTCTGCCCGGATTGGCGCGCCTGCTGGCGCCGGCGGGCCTGCTCGCGCTGGAGATCGGTGCCGCTCAGGCGCGGGCGGTGCAACAGCTCATGGGCGAGCACGGGCTGGCGCCGGCCGAGGTTCTGCAAGACCTCGGTGCCCGCGAGCGCTGCCTGTTGTTCGAGGCGCCGGGAATCGCCCCGAACGGAAAAAAAACAGTTGGAATATCGCGCCCGTGACACTAGGTTGGCGGTGCCCGAACGCCGGTGCAGAAGCGTCCGAACGGACGCTCGACGATCCCCGACCTTAGTGTCCGTGGTGGCCCGATCTCGAGGTTATCGCCCTTTGGGGTGGCCGAGACGACGCCGGCGAGCAGCAAACGTCCAAATTGGCGTAGTAGGGGACTATGAGACAAGGTTCCGGTGGCAGACGGCCGCGCGGCCGTCCGAATCGCAAACAGCATGGCAACGCGCCGCGGTCGAGCACCTTCGACAGCAATGGCCCCGAGGGGCGCATTCGCGGAAACGCTCATCAGGTCTACGAGAAATACCTCGGTCTGGCGCGCGATGCCGCCTCGTCAGGCGACCGCGTCGCGGCCGAATCCTTTTTCCAGCATGCGGAGCACTATTTCCGCATCCTGAACGACAGCACGGATCCGACCCCCGCTGAATTCAACGGCGAACCGCGCCAGCGGGGCGAGCAGCAGGCGGGGCAGCAGGGCCGTGGCCCGAACGGGCCGGCCGCGCCGCGCGTCAACGGCAGCGGGCCGCAGCCCGACGTCGAATTCCCGATCGACGTTCCGGCGGGCGCGCAGGGCGGATCGGCGAGCGGCAACGGCCGCGACGAGAGCGCCGAGTCGGGCCAGACGCGTCAGGCCGGCGGCGACGGCAACGCCGAGCGCGGGGACGGTCGCGGGGGCGGGCCGCGTCAACGTCGGCGCAGCCGCCCGCAGCGGGCGGCGGCAGATGACGAGCAGTCGGAAGGCGGGGCGCCACGCCGCTCCGCCCAGGAGGCCGACGAAGAGCCCTCCGATACGGACGACGGCAAGACGGCCTCTGTCTGACGGGCAAACCGGGGACGCCGCGCTCAGTCCGGGGTCGGGATGACAGTGTCGCCGGTCGCGATCTCGCCGCCGGCGACGACCTCGGCGTAGACGCCTAGAGTTGTGTGTCCGAAACCCCGCTGGAGCAACAGCGGAATGTTCATGTCGCGGCGGGCGCTGTCCGGATCGACATTGGTC
>CAZDBC010000481.1:0-3093 GCA_964503295.1 uncultured Kiloniellaceae bacterium
GTGTTGCGAGAAGGGACCTGACGCCATAGATCCGATCGTTCTTTTGTTCCTGACGGTTGCGGGTCTCGGCCTGGCCGCGACCGGCTTTATCCTGCACCAGCGCCGCAAGCTCAGGCTTCACGTCGGGGCCACGGATGCGGTCCCTCAGCCGCGCCAGATCGTCGCCGGCGACGGCCGGATTCTCTACTCGAACCGGGCCTGCGAGAAGGCCTTCGAGGGCGGGCGGCGCCCGATCCCCGAGATGCTGGCCGAACAGACCCGCGACGACGCTGAGGCCCATCGCGAGCTCGAACGCCTTGCCGCCAACGCGCGCAACGGCATTGCCGGTTCGGCGGAGTTGCGCGTGCAGGTCGATGACGCCGACCCCTCGAACGCGGCCGACGCGGTCGAGTGGCGTTACGTTGCCGTCTACCCCATTCCCGACAGCGGCGGCGCGGTCTACTGGCTGGTCGACGACATCACCCTGCGGCGCCAGATGCAGCAGGTCATCGAGGAGGAGCAGGCGCGCTTCGTCGACCTTCTGGAGCACGCGCCGATCGGCTTTTATTCGGTCGACGAGAGGGGGCGGTTCCTCTTCGCCAACCGCACCTTGTGCGAGTGGCTCGGCCTGTCGCTCGATCAACTGCTCGGTGGCATGACCCTGCACGACATCCTGGCCCGGCCGCCCGGTGCCGGCAGCAAGGCCTACAGCCCCTTCGACAAGGCCGATGCGAGTGCCGGCGAGGTCGCGCTCAAGAACGGCCGCGGCGGAAGCTTCAACGCGGCGATCAACCAGGACGTGGTGAGCGACGACGCCGCCGGGCATCTGCGCACCCGCTCCATGGTCCGCGACCTGTCGCGCGAGCGCGCCATGCTCGAGGCGCTCGAAGAGTACGAGCAGCGCTTCCGGCGCTTCTTCCAGGAGGCGCCGGTCGGCATCGTCCTTCTCGAGACCTCCGGGCGGGTCATCGAGGCCAACCGTGCCTTCGCGCGCCTGGTGGGGCGCGACGATTCGGTGGCCGGCCAGTCGCTGCTCGACATGGTGGAAGCCGAGGATCGCCCTGCGGTCGCGGCGCTGCTCGCGGCCGGGGATGACCCACAGGAAGAGGCCGGAGGCGTGCCGCCGCTCGAGATTCGCCTGAGCGGCGGGGCACCGACGATCTGCGCGCTCTACCTAACCCGCCTCGAGGGCGCAGGGCACGGCGCGGGCGTGATCGCGCATTTCATCGACACCACCGAGCAGAAGAACCTCGAGCTCCAGTTCGCGCAGTCCCAGAAGATGCAGGCGGTCGGCCAGCTCGCCGGCGGCATCGCCCACGACTTCAACAATCTGCTCACGGCCATGATCGGCTTCTGCGATCTGCTGCTGTTGCGCCACCGGCCCGGAGACCAGTCCTTCGCCGACATCATGCAGATCAAGCAGAACGCCAATCGCGCCGCCAATCTGGTGCGCCAGCTGCTGGCCTTCTCGCGCCAGCAGACGCTGCAGCCGCGGGTGCTCAACATCACCGACATCCTGGCCGAGTTGTCGCACCTGCTGCGCCGCCTGATCGGCGAGAACATACAGCTCGAACTGATCCACGGCCGCGATCTCGGCGTCGTCAAGGCCGATCAGGGCCAGCTCGAGCAGGTCATCATCAACCTGGCCGTCAACGCCCGCGACGCCATGCCGGAGGGCGGCAGCCTGCGCCTGCGCACCTCCGCGGTCACCCTCGAACGGCCGGAAAAGCGCGGCGGCGAGGTGATTGCCGCCGGCGACTACGTCCTGCTCGAGGTCGAGGACAGCGGCTGCGGCATCGAGGCCGAAAATGTCGGGCGCATCTTCGACCCCTTCTTTTCGACCAAGGAGGTCGGCGCGGGGACCGGGCTCGGCCTGTCGACAGTCTATGGCATCGTCAAGCAGACCGACGGCTTCATCTTCGTCGACAGCGAGGTCGGGCAGGGCACCCGCTTTTCCATCTACCTGCCCTGTCAGAGCGCCTCCGAGGAGAGCGCCGCGCAGTTCGAGGGCGAGACCCAGGTCGGTCGCGACCTGACGGGGGTCGGTCGCCTGCTGCTCGTGGAGGACGAAGAGGCGGTAAGGGCGTTCAGCGCGCGCGCCCTGCGCAACAAGGGCTACGAGGTGCTCGAAGCGGACTCGGGCGAATCGGCGCTGGCTCTGCTAAATGAGGGCGACAGGATGATCGATCTCCTGATCACCGACGTGGTCATGCCCAAGGTCGACGGTCCGACTCTGGTCAAGGAGGTGCGCGAGCGCTGGTCCGACCTCAAGGTGATCTTCATGTCCGGCTACGCCGAGGATTCGTTCCGCAAGCGGCTGGACCAGGAGGCCGACATCCACTTCCTGCCCAAACCGTTCAGCTTGAAGCAGCTGGCGGGGAAGGTGAAGGAGGTGCTCGAAAGCTAGCGGCGCCGCCTGCCGCTCGGGACTCCCCCTCGACAGGCGATCCGATTCGTTTACGCTTCGCGCCCCTCATGAGCCATATTTGTTCGCGCTTCGTGCCATCCCCTCTTGCCAAAACAGAACATAAACGGTACAAATGCCGCACATTCAGAGATCCAGGGCCTCGTTGCAGCGCCCCGGACGCTATGGGATAAGAGGGGAATCGGCGATGTCGAGCAAAGCGTTACGTCTGGTCGAGGGCGACACCGTGGACAAGCAGAAAGCGTTGGAGGCCGCGCTCAGCCAGATCGAGCGCGCGTTCGGCAAGGGCTCCGTGATGCGGCTGGGCGAGGACCGCAAGGTCGAGACCGAGGTCGTCTCGACCGGCTCCCTCGGCCTTGATATCGGTCTTGGCATCGGCGGCCTGCCGCGCGGCCGGGTGGTCGAGATCTACGGTCCCGAAAGCTCCGGCAAGACGACGCTGGCGCTGCACGTGATCGCCGAGGCCCAGAAGAAGGGCGGGACCTGCGCCTTCGTCGATGCCGAGCATGCCCTGGATCCGGTCTATGCCGGCAAGCTGGGCGTCGATGTCGGCGAGCTGCTGATTTCGCAGCCGGATGCCGGCGAGCAGGCCCTGGAGATCGCCGACACCCTGGTGCGCTCCGGCGCGCTCGACGTGCTGGTGGTCGATTCGGTCGCGGCGCTGGTGCCGCGGGCCGAGCTCGAGGGCG
>CAZDBC010000482.1:0-3090 GCA_964503295.1 uncultured Kiloniellaceae bacterium
CCCGACCGCATCGGCCGCTATCTCGGAACCTGGGATCAGATCGACGCGATTCACGAGACGATCATGGATCCGGCCTGGCGGGCCGGTCTCGGCGACAAGGCCGGCGCCCCCTACGTCATATCCTGGTTCTGCATGGACCACGTCGGCTATGCCATGAATCCGCGCCGGCGGGCCATGGGCTATCATGCGGTCTTCGAACATTATCTCGACCTGCTGAAGCAGTACGAGGTGCCGCGCGACCGGCTCTATTGGCACTATCACCCGCAAAGCATTTCTGGTGATGCCCATCGCATGGGCTACGGCTTTGCCCAGGGCCTGCTGCACAACGAGATCCTGGCCCGGCGCATCATCGACCACGCCTGGTTCCCGGTGGCCCAGCGCGCCGGCGGTCACAAGGAAACCTACGACATCAACGTCTGGCTGGAGGCCTGGCTGCCCTTCGACCTCGCCAACCTGGCCAAAGAGGAGGATGAGGGAGTGCGCCTCTACCTCGAAGGCGGTGGCATCGCCGGCCGCCACTGGGACTGGCGCGGCGCCCCGACCGACTGGCGCGTCTATCACCCCGATCTGTACGACTTCCGCCGGGAAGGCGCGCTGAGGCGCTGGCTGGCCAAGTGCCTGACCCTGAACGCCCGGCACTCCTTCATCGACGAAGATGAGGTGCGCAAGGCCTTTGCCACGGCGCGTGCCGGGCAGAACGTCCTTGTGTCCTACAACAATCATGACTTCCGCGACATGCGCGCGGAGGTCGCGTGGATCGTCGGGATCATCCGACAGGTGGCCTGCGATTACCCTGAGGTGGACTGGCGCTGGGCCAACGCGGTCGAGGCCTTCCGCGGGACCCTCAATCTGCCCGAGAGTCCGTATCCAAGGCCGAACATCGAACTGACCGAGGCACTGCTGCGCATCCGCACCGACCGCCCGGTCTGGGGCAACCAACCCTTCCTCGCCTTGCGCACCAAGGGGGGGCGCTACTTCCACGACAACCTGATCGTCGACGGCCGGACCCAGTGGACCTACGCCTTCGATGCCGATTCGATCGCCTTCGACGCGCTCTCCCATATCGGGCTCGCCTACAACGACGACACTGGCAACACTGTGGTTGCGGTCAACGACCTGGCGTCGGATATGGGCTTCAGGATCACCACCCACAACGTCGGCGATCGGATCGATCGGTCCGTGGAAGCGATCGCCTGAAGCCCGCGGCCCGATGTCGCGCTTCTCCGAGAGCCAGACGCTGATCACCGGCGTCTACCGTACCGGTTCCGAGTTTCTGACCGTTCTGGTCGACGGGCACCCAGAGGTCAGCGCCAGCATGTACGGCGTGAACGCCTTGCGCTTTCTGCACGGCCGATTCGGACCATACGACGATCCGGGCGTGCTGCGTGCCGCCCTGGCCAAGGTGAAGGAGCGAGTCAGCGGCCGCTACGGCAAGGCGATGGACGTCGAGGCGATCGCGCGCGCGATCGAGACGCAGCCGCCGGTGACGCTCGGCCGGGTCTACGACGCGACCATGAGCCTGCTTCATCTCGGTGACAACAAGCGCCACTGGGCAGAGAAGAACCAGCTCTTGTGGCGGCAGGTTCCGCTCTTCCTGGCCATGATGCCGAACGGCCGGGCGGTGATCCTGATCCGCGATCCGCGTGCTGTGCTGGCCTCCTTCAAGCATTTCACGACCGCGGTTTCCCCCGGCTACCTGGGCGCCGTCTTCAACTGCCTCGACGCCATGCGCCATGCCCGCGACCTGGCCATGGCGCTGCCGCCGGAGCGGTTCCTTGTTCTGAGGAACGAGGATCTGGCGCGCGCGCCCGAGGAAACGGCGCGGCGAGTCTGGCGGCTGATCGGTGTCGATCCCGACGTGGAACCGGCCGGGCCGGAGAATTGGCGTGACCCCTTCGGCCGACCGTGGAGCTTCAACTCGAGCCTCCAGAACGGCGGGGGCTTCGAGGTCGAACGGGCGCTCGAGGGCTGGCGCGACGTGCTCTCGGCCGAGGAGATCGAACTGGTCGAGCGAATCTGCGGCCCTGTCATGGGCGAGTTCGGCTATCAGCCCGTCAATCCCGAAGCCGCCCGTGCCGACGCGGCCGATCCCCTGCCTATGGAGCATCTCATCGCGACGCATCCGCAAGTTTCCGGCTTCGTTGCGACCTGGCGGCAGACCGGTGCCGGCTGCCAGGCCTTTCCCAGCGATCCGGCGGCGTCATGATCCCGCTCGCCGTGCCCAATCTCGCCGGCCGCGAGGCGGACTATCTGCAGGACTGCATCGCGAGCGGATTCGTCTCCTCTGTCGGCCCCTACGTCGAGCGCTTCGAGGCCATGGTCGCCGAGGCGGCCGGCGCCGGCCATGCGGTCGCCACCTCGGCCGGCACGACGGCGCTGCACGCCGCGCTGCTGGCGGTCGGCGTCGGCCGCGATGATCTCGTGGTGCTGCCGTCGCTTACCTTCATCGCCTCGGCCAACGCCATCGCCCACTGCGGCGCTAAGCCCTGGCTGCTCGATGTCGACCCGGCGAGCTGGACGCTCGATCCCGGCCTGCTGGCGCGCGAGCTGGAAGCGAACACGACCCGCGAGCCGCGCGGCTTGGTCCACGCGCCGAGCGGACGACGGGTGGCAGCGATCCTGCCGGTCCATGCTCTCGGCCTGCCGGCCGACATGGACCCGATCGTGGCAACGGCGCGGCGCTTCGGCCTGCCGGTGGTGGCCGACGGCGCCGCCGCCCTCGGCGCGACCTACCGGGGCCGCCCGCCGGGGCAGTTCGGCGCCGCGCTGACCATGTTCTCCTTCAACGGCAACAAGACGGTCACCGCCGGCGGTGGCGGCGCGGTGGCCGGTGACGACGCCGCGCTCTGTCGCCTGGTGCGCCACCTGACCACCACCGCGCGGGTCGGCGCCGACTACGACCACGACCGGGTCGGCTACAACTACCGCATGACCAATCTGCAGGCCGCCGTGGGCTGCGCGCAGATGGAGAACCTGGCGCGCTTCGTCGCGCGCAAGCGCGAGATCCGGCGGCGCTACGACGCGGCCTTCGCCGGCCGCCCGGGCCTGCGTCCCTTCCCGGCGCCCGACTGGGCCGAAAGCGCCTGCTGG
>CAZDBC010000483.1:0-3089 GCA_964503295.1 uncultured Kiloniellaceae bacterium
CTTCTTGGCAATGGCGGCGTTTTCCGCCGGCAGGCCGAAGGCGTCCCAGCCCATGGGGTGCAGCACGTTGAAGCCGCGCGCGCGCTTGTAGCGGGCGATCACGTCGCCGATGGTGTAGTTGCGCACGTGCCCCATGTGAATGCGCCCCGAGGGGTAGGGGAACATCTCGAGGACGTAGTACTTGGGCCGGGCCGGGTCTTCGCGCACGGCAAAGCAGCCGGCCGCCGACCAGGCGGCCTGCCACTTGGCTTCGGTTTCCTTGACGTTGTAGCGCATGTCGCCTGTCGTGGGCTGGCCGGGCGGCGCGGGCGGGCCCCGCGCCGGGCCTGTTCTAGCAAATCGACGCGGCCCTGCAACCGCCCGAGATCGTCGGCGCGGTACCCGGCCTCGGGACGAGCCCTACTGGATGGTGGCGATCCGCAGCTGGCGCGCCCGGCTCAGGATCGCATTCTCCAGGTCGGTGCCGGTGGTCTCCTCGACCTCGGCGTCGACCCAGTCGCCGCCGGCGAGCTGGGTCTGGCGGAACACCGCGGCGCGCACGCCGTCGGCGCGCAGCTCCCGACCCAGGATGTAGACGTTGATCTTGAAGCGCTCGTTCTCGCTCTCCGGCGGCGAGTACCAGTCGGTAATGATGACGCCGCCGAAGGGATCGGCCGAGGCCAGCGGCATGAACGAGATGGTGTCGAGCGACGCACGCCACAGGAAGGAGTTGACGCCGATTCCGCCGCCGCTGTCGACGCTGGCCTGCGTCTGCGACTCGCCGCCGAAAAGGTTGAAGCCGCCCTCGCCCAGCACCGAACCCGGTTGTCCGTAGGCATCGCCGGTGGTGCGCCGGTTGTAGTCCTCGGGGAAGACGGTGTCGCTCGGCCCGCAGGCGGCCAGGCCCGCCGCCAGGAGCGCGGCAAGGCCCACCGCCAGGCCCCGGCGGCGCCAGCGCCGACGCAGGGGCCGGCCCAGGGTCCGCCGCGGGGCGACTGCCGGCTCGGATATGGTGCATCCATCGATGGTCATGGCCTGTCAGCTCTCCAGCTTGTCCCGGCGCGCATCGCGGCCGCAAGACGGCGTCTTATTTATAACAATCGGGCGGCCCGGAAAACCGCCATCAGGCGGTCCGCACGGGGCGCCGCCGAAGCCGCCCTACCCGGCCCAGCCGAAGCGCTTGCGCAGCGCCTTCGGCAGGGCGGCCCAGGCGCGCTCGCGCTGGGCCCGCGAGAAGGCCTCGCGCCACTCCTCGGTCAGGCCGCGGCGCAGGTGGACGTTCTCGGCCGCCGCGTCCCAGGCGAAGTCACCGGGATCGATGCCGAAGTGCTCCAGCGCCCGGCGCAGATAGCCGTCGCCGTCGGCGACGAAATCCTCGAAGCGCAGGAAGGCCACCTCGATGCCGCTGTCGGCCGCGTCGGCTGCTTCGACCCAGCCCTCGATGAAGGCGATCAGCCGCGGCAGGTAGACGTCGATCGACCAGTCGATCACCGCCGGCAGTCCGGCTGCCAGCACCTCGGCGTCCGGCACCACCTGGCGCCAGATCGGCGCGAGCAGGCGCGAGGCCACGTCGTCCTTGACGAAATGGGCCCACGACAGGGTCGCCTGGCGCGGGTCGCGCAGGTGAAAAACCATGCGCCCGAGGCCGTGCCGGCGTAGAAGCTCCAGGTTGTGCGGCGTCGCCGGCAGGTGTTCCTTGGCGATCAGTCCGCCCTGGGCGGCAAAGGCGACCCGGCTCGGCACCAGCGTGCACTCCGGGTAAAGACCGATCGAGAGGTAGCACTGGGCCAGGCCGAGACCTTCGGCGAGGCGGTTCCAGATCGATTCGCTGGCCGACTTGGGCACGGTGTTGATGATCAGCGAGCCGCGCCCGCGCGCGATCGCGGCGCTGCGCCGGGCGGCGAACTGCTCGGCGGTCTGGCGGATCGGGTTGACCGGTAGGGCGAGGTCGGCGAGCTCGGCCTCGGCCTCCGCCCGCCGGCCCATGGCCAGGAGCAGATTGGCGAGCGGCGCCCGCGCCCGCAGGGCGCCGGGCTGCTGCTCGAGGATTTTGCGATAGACGCCGACCGCGCGCCGCAGATAGGCCTCGGCCTGGATGTCGTCGCCCTGCTGGTAGTGCACCGAGGCCAGCATGGTCATGGATTCGACGTGCACCGGCAGGTGGTGGAGGATGTGTTCGTAGATGCGCCGCGCCTCGTCCAGGCGGCCCTCGCCCTGAAGCCGGCGCGCGTCCCGGAAGCTCTCCTCGACGCGC
This sequence comes from uncultured Kiloniellaceae bacterium, assembly GCA_964503295.1. Classification (GTDB taxonomy): domain Bacteria; phylum Pseudomonadota; class Alphaproteobacteria; order Kiloniellales; family Kiloniellaceae; genus CAZDBC01. The sequence goes on from CAZDBC010000483.1 coordinate 2,234, forward strand.
GCCAGACTTGGGCTGCCGCCGTTGCTCCGGGCAGGGCTCGTGGCTTGGGACAAGTGCGCACCTCCTGGCAGGCGCCGGCGCGCCAACGTGGGCCCGACGGCTGGGCGCGGAGTATGCCCGGCGACCGGCGAAATGCAAGCGGCCGCCCGGCCGCGCGCGGCGCGGATCGCCGGTGACCGACGCCGCCGCCAGGCCCGCCTGCCAATGACCGGGGGCCGCCTGTCTTGTTCGCGCGCCGCCCCTTCACTAAAAGACCGCGTCGAGCCGAGGGACCCGGCCCGTCCCGCCGGCGGATATCGAACCGAAGGACCCGAAACGCCCGTGTCCGGCATCGTCTGGCTCGCGTCCTATCCCAAGTCGGGCAACACCTGGCTGCGCGCCTTCCTGGCCAACTATCTGGCCGATCCGCCGCGGGCGATCCCGATCAACGAGCTGCCCAACCATGCCCTCGGCGACAACATGCGCCTGCACTACGAGCAGTTCAGCGGTCGCCCCTTCGACTCCCTCAGCGAGGGGGAAATCGACGACCTGCGTTCCAAGATCCATCTCTGGTTCGCCCGCTCGCGGCGCGAGGACGTGCTGGTTAAGACTCACAGCGCCCTCATCCGGGTCAACGGCGTGCCGCTGATCACCCCGGGGGCCACCGCCGGGGCGATCTACGTCGTGCGCAACCCCTTCGATGTCGCCATCTCCTTCGCCCACCACTATCAGGTGGACTACGAGATCGCGGTGCAGTCCCTCTGCGCCGAGGACTATCGCCTGCCGGGCACCAGCGTGACCCTGCCCCAATACCTGACCAGCTGGTCGACCCACGCCCGCTCCTGGTTCGAGGCGCCCGGCCTCACCCTGCACCGCA
>CAZDBC010000484.1:0-3083 GCA_964503295.1 uncultured Kiloniellaceae bacterium
GGTCGCCGGCCTGCGCGACCATCCCGAGGTCGCTGTCCTGTCCGACGAGATCTACAGCGAGATGCTCTACGACGGGCGCGCGCACGTCAGCCTGCTCGGCTACCCGGAGCTCCGAGACCGGCTGATTGTGCTCGACGGCTGGAGCAAGACCTACGCCATGACGGGCTGGCGCCTGGGCTATGGGGTCTGGCCGCGCAGCCTGATCGAGCCGGCGAGCCGGCTCGCCATAAACTGCCATTCCTGCGTGAACGCAGCGGCCCAGTTCGCCGGGCTGGCCGCCCTGACCGGGCCGCGCGACGCCGTCGAGACCATGATGACCGCCTTCGACGAGCGCCGACGCCGAACGGTCACGGCGCTGAACGATCTGCCCGGCGTCTCCTGCATCGAACCCGGCGGCGCCTTCTACGCTTTTCCCAACATTGCCGGCACCGGGATGAGCGCCAAGGCTTTAGAACAGGCGCTGCTCGAGCGGGCCGGGGTGGCCACGGTCGCGGGCACCAGCTTCGGCGCCTTCGGGGAGGGCTTCCTGCGCCTTTCCTACGCCGCCTCTCTCGACGACCTGACCGCCGCCGTGGAGCGCATGCGCGAGCTCCTTGTGGCAGCCTGACGGGCCGCAAATCCGGGCCCCGGCGCCCCGGCGGCGGCAAACGCAGCCCCTGTCCGCCAACACGGTTAACGAAAAAGCTCGACCATAGGCGGCATTTCTGTAAAATTCCTGGCATATAGAGGAGAGAGAGCATGGTCGGCGTGGACCCGCTTGAATGCGGGGGCGGCGACCGAATGGCCCGGATCGGCGGGCGAGAGGGGGAATCCGATGACAATGAGGCTGTGCGCGTTCGGCGCGGCGCTGGCTTTGGTGGTCGGCATGCAGTCGGGCGTGCAGGCATCCGACGACGAACTGGATGCGACAGCGGGAGTCTTCTGGCGGTTTTCGCTGCAGAAGGATCTTCAGATCGATCGCAGCAAGGATCCGGAGTTCGGGTTCAACATCGGCTCCCAGAATATCGAGAAGTACCGCAACCAGGTCACCTTCCACAGCGCCCTGCGGCCGCGCGAGCGCGGCGGCTGGGAGGCGTTGTCGCTTCAGTTCGACGACAGCGGGCTGCCGGCGATCTCACTGTCGGGTCAGGACGAGTTGGAGCAGTTCTCGCGCGGCCTCGAGGTCGGCGGCGCTTTGGGCGGAAGCCTGGCGGACGACCAAGCGGCAGCGGCACCGGAGTTCGGCCTGGGCAGTGCCCGCCGCCTGAACCTCAATCTGGCCCCTGCCCTCTCCGCCCATGGGACGGCGGCCACGACCGGTCGCACATACGGCGCCGGCATCACGTTCCAGAGGAAGCCGGTCGACGCCGGCCAGTGACCACGGGTCGCGCAGGCGCTGGGTCGCTCGTCGCCATTCCTTCGATCGTTTTCCCGGCACCGCCGGTCGCGGCACGTTTCCGTGGCACCGCCGGTCGCCACGGCGTTGTCCGACCACGCCATGCCAAGGCGCCGTTGTCGCCGGCGCATTTTTGTCGCAGTTGGCCGACGACAGCTCCCGGCATGGGGGAGCCCTCGATTATGCGCCGCACCGCCAGCGCTTCTGCCCAGCAAAACGGCTGACTGCCTAAATTTGCGGCATGCGCCTGAGGGCGAGGCCGCGCGGCATCAAGTAAGCGATTGATTCACTTTCGTTTCGAGCGTTTCGGCCGTTTGGCACGCAGCCTGCTATGACCGGTACATGTCGATCCGCCGAAACGCCAAGCCAGGGGACTGAGACAGGCGAATGAAAAAGATCGAGGCGATCATCAAGCCCTTCAAGCTCGACGAGGTGAAGGAGGCGCTGCACGAAGTTGGCATCAAGGGAATCACAGTAACCGAAGCGAAAGGTTTCGGCCGCCAGAAGGGCCATACCGAACTCTATCGCGGGGCCGAGTACGTGGTCGATTTCCTGCCCAAGGTGAAGGTCGAGGTGGTGCTCGACGATGCCCTCGTCGAGCGCGCGGTCGAGGCGATTCAGCAGGCCGCCCACACAGGCCGGATCGGCGACGGCAAGATCTTCGTCAGTTCGGTCGACGAATCGATCCGAATCAGAACCGGCGAACGCGGCGTCGACGCCGTCTGACGCCGTATGACACCGTCGAGGGCCGCCTCGGGCGGGCCACCTCCAAACATCCAAAACCAGTTTCACATACGGGGATAAGGAAGAATGTCAGACCCGAAAACCGTGCTCGAGATGATCAAGGAAAACGAGGTGAAGTACGTCGACTACCGCTTCACCGATCCGCGCGGCAAATGGCAGCATCTCGCCATGTACGTGGAGGCGATCGACGAGGACGCCCTGACCGAGGGCGTCATGTTCGATGGCTCCTCGATCGCCGGCTGGAAGGCGATCAACGAATCCGACATGGTCCTGCAGCCGGACCTGTCGTCCGCCGTCATGGATCCTTTCGCGGCCCAACCGCAGCTCATCCTGTTCAGCAACATCATCGAGCCCTCGACCGGCCAGTTCTACAACCGGGACCCGCGCTCGACCGCGGTGCGCGCCGAGGCCCATCTCAAGGCCGCGGGCATCGGCGACACGGCGATCTTCGGCCCGGAGGCGGAATTCTTCGTCTTCGACGACGTGCGCTTCGACGTCCAGATGAACCACACCTTCTATCGGCTTGATTCCGAAGAAGGTCCTTACAACGCGGGAACGGAGATCGAGGAGGGCAACCTGGGCCACCGGCCGGCGATCAAGGGTGGCTACTTCCCGGTGCCGCCGGTCGATTCCGGAACCGACCTGCGCGCCGAGATGGTCTCCGTCATGGCCGAGATGGGCCTGACCATGGAGAAGCACCACCACGAGGTGGCACCGTCGCAGCACGAGCTGGGCATGAAGTTCAACACCCTGACCCGCTGCGCCGACCAGATGCAGATCTACAAGTACGTGGTGCACAACGTCGCGCACACCTACGGCAAGACGGCGACCTTCATGCCCAAGCCGGTGATGGGTGACAACGGCTCGGGCATGCACACCCACCAGTCGATCTGGAAGGACGGCAAGCCGCTCTTCGCCGGCAACGGCTACGCCGGACTTTCGGAGATGGCGCTCTACTACATCG
>CAZDBC010000485.1:0-3075 GCA_964503295.1 uncultured Kiloniellaceae bacterium
GCCGAAAGCTGTTGGGCGCCGCCGCGGCCGCAGGTCTCGGCCTTGCCGGCGGCCTGGCGTCGGCCGGCGCGTCGTCGGCGCGCGCCGAGGAGCGGATCTCGCTCACCATGGTCACCGCCTGGCCGGAGGGCGCGCCGGGGGTCGGGGTGAATGCCCAGCGCTTCGCCGACCGGGTGACCGCGCTGTCCGGCGGTGCCATCGAGGTCAAGTTCTTCGCCGCCGGCAAGCTCGTGCCGCCGTTCGAGGCGCTCGACGCGGTCCTGCAGGGCACCGCCGACCTCGCCCACTCGACGCCCTACTACTGGGTCGGCAAGCACAAGGCGCTCAACTACTTCACCGGCGTGCCCTTTGGCATGACGGCGGTCGAATTCGCGAGCTGGCTGCGCTTCGGCGGCGGCCAGGAGCTGTGGCAGGAGGTCTACGACGCCTTCGGCGTGGTGCCCTTCTACGTGGGCTCGAGCGGGACCCAGGCCGGCGGCTGGTTCAACCGCGAGATCAACACGCTGGAGGACTTCCAGGGTCTGAAGTTCCGCATTGCCGGCCTCGGCGGCGAGGTTCTGCGCCGGTTGGGCGTCAATCCGGTGCTGACCCCGCCCGGCGAGATCTTTCCGTCCATGGCCTCGGGCGCCGTGGACGGCGCCGACTGGATCGGGCCCTGGAACGACATCGCCTTCGGCCTGCACAAGGTCGCCAGGTACTACTATATGCCGGGCTTCCACGAGCCGGGGCCGAGCCTGGAAGTGATCGTCAACCGGGCGCGCTACGAGAAGCTGTCGCCGGCCCAGCAGGCGATCATCGCCGAGGCGGCGCGCGCGACGGCGCTCGACACCCTGGCCGACTTCACGTTCCACAACATCCAGACCTTCGACAAGCTGCGCTCCGAATACGGTGTCGAGGTTCGGCGTTTTTCTGACGCCATCGTCAGGCGGCTGGGCGAGGTCTCGCTCGAAGTGCTGGAGGATTTGGCCAAGAGCGATCCCGTCACCGGAAGGGTGCACGAGGCCTACATGGCCTTCCTGCGCAAAGCCAATGCCTACGCACCGCACGGCGAGCAGGGCATTCTGGCCATGCGCTCGATGGTCCTGTGAGTGCCCGAGCTGGCGCGGTTCAAAGCCAGCCGCGGCGCCGGGAGTGCCAAATCTGTCCGGCGACGACCGCGGAAAGGAGCGCGACGAAGATGGCGCAGGCCCAGGGATAGTCCGCGCCGGGAATGCCGGCGACGTTGATGCCGAGCAGACCGGTCAGGAAGCCGAGCGGCAGGAACACCGCCGCGATCATCGAGAGCAGGTACATGCGCCGATTGAGCTGATCGCCGAGTCGCGCGCCGAGCTCCTCCTGCACGACGGCGGCCCGCTCCCGCACGGCGTCGAGATCCTCGACGTGACGGATCAGGTGGTCGCCGACCTCGCGCAGCCGCAATCGCTGCTTGTCGCCGAGCTAGGTCACCGGCTCGCTCTGCAGGCGCGCCATGGCTTCCCGCTGCGGTGCCAGATAGCGGCGCAGCACGATCACCTGGCGGCGCAAGGCGCCGATCTCCTCGCGCAGGCCGCGCGGCTCGTGGGTCATGACCTTCTCTTCGGGGTCGACGATCGCCTCCTCGATGCCGTCGATCACGCCGCCCATGCGCGAGGTCAGGCCCTGGGGCAGCTGGTGGAGGAAGCTTCCGCTGTCGGCCGGGCCGCGGCCGGCCGCGAGAGCCGTCATGATGTCGTCGACCGACATCAGCACGCGCATGCGCGTGCTGACGATGCGCGTCCCGTCGAGCCACAGCCGGATGCTGACCATATCCTCCGGGTCCGCTCCCGGGTTGAGGTTGACCCCGCGCAGGGCCACCAAGAGGCCGTCCCCGACGGTCGCCACCCGCGGCCGGGTCTCCTCGCTCAGCAGGGCGGTGGCGACCAGCGGGTCGAGACCGGCGTCGCGCATGATCCAGTGCCGCGCCGCCTGTACCCTGAAGTCGAAATGCAGCCACAGCAGGCCGTCCTCCGGACGCCGGCGCGGCACTTCGGCCCAGTCGAGCGCGCGGGCGCCGCCGCCGCCGTCGAGCAGGACGGCGTGAACCAGGCCGACCCGGCCCGGGTCGCGATTCGTCGTCTCCGGGCCGGCGGTCATTCCACTCTCCTCGGCTGTCCGCAGCGCCGCACGAGATTAGCACGGCGGGCGCCGCTCGTTTCCGCGACACGGAAGGGTTACCATGCCTGGCGGCCGGCGCAACGGGGCGCGCGGCCACCGGCGGTGGGATGAACGACGAAACGGCAACAGGTGATCGCACCCGTTTCCGGCCCGAGGCCGGCGACGGCCGTCTGGCGGCGTTGCTCGACGCCCACCGGCTCTGGCTGCAGTCCAGCGGCGTCTGGGGCGCGCGGGCCGATCTCGCCGGCGCGGCGCTGGCGGACAGCGACCTGCGCGGTTCGCGCCTGGAACGGGCCCGCCTGGCCGGGGCCGATCTGACGGGGGCGCGACTCGAGGGAGCGGATCTGGCCGGCGCGGATCTCTCGTCCGCCGATCTCGCCGGCGCGCGGCTGGATGGCGCCCGGTTGACCGGGGCCGACCTGCGCGGCGCGCGGCTCGAGGGGGCGTCGCTCGCCGGCTGCGACCTGGCCGGCGCCAACCTGAGAGCTGTGCGCGGGCTGGCGCGGAGCACGCTCCGCGATGCCGATCTCGGCACGGCGAAGGGCCTCACCGCGCGCGATCTGGCCGGCGCCGATCTGACCGGCGTGCAATTGCCGGCCGTCCTCGATCGCTTCGAGCAGCTCGAGCAGATCGCCGCCGTCAGCGGCATCGCGCGTCCGCTGTTTCTCTTCGTGCTGGCGACCACGACCTTCCTGGCCTTGACGGTTTTCTCGACGCCGGACGTGGCGCTTTTCACCAACGCGCCCTCGGCGGTCCTGCCCAACCTGTCCAGCAACATTCCGGCCGCCTCGCTGTTCTGGGTCAGTCCGATCATCCTGCTGCTGGTCTTCGGTCACCTGCAGGTCTACGTCTCCCGCCTCTGGGTGCCGCTCGCGGAATTGCCGGCCGTTTTTCCGGACGGCGCCGCTATCGAACAGCGCGTGCCCGCCTGGATGGTGGTGC
>CAZDBC010000486.1:0-3058 GCA_964503295.1 uncultured Kiloniellaceae bacterium
CGCGCTGCTGGCCCCCGCCTCCGCCGACGCGCCGCCGACGCGCGGTCGCCTCGACCGCCTGGCCGACGGCGTGCTGCGCCTGTTCGACGATCCGGCGCGCCATCCGGACTACGAGGCACGCCGCGACCGCATGACCGGACCGATCCTGGGCCGCCGCGGCGCGCGAGCGCTTCAGTCTTCCAGCTCGGTATCCCAGTAGAGAAAGTCGCTCCAGCTTTCGTGCAAGAAATTGGGCGGGTAGGCCCGCCCGTTCTCCTGCAGCTGGTAGGTGCTCGGCCGCGCCGCCGGATGGAGCGGCGTAAGGCCCGATTCCCTCGGCGTTCGGTTGCCTTTGGTCAGATTGCAGGCCTGGCAGGCGGTGACCACGTTCTCCCAGGTCGTCTTGCCGCCGCGCGAGCGCGGCAGCACGTGGTCGAAGGTCAGCTCCTCCGACGCGAAGTGCCCGCCGCCGCAGTACTGGCAGCGAAAGCGGTCGCGCAGGAAGACGTTGAAGCGGGTGAAGGCCGGCCGGCGGTCGAGCTTCACGTATTCCTTGAGCGAGATGACGCTCGGCAGGCGCATCTCGAAGGACGGCGAGCGCACCGTGTGCGGATATTCCGAGACGATGTTGACGCGGTCCAGAAAAACCGCCTTGACGCTGTCCTGCCAGGACCACAGGGACAGCGGGAAGTAGCTCAAAGGACGAAAGTCGGCATTGAGCACGAGCGCCGGATGAAGATCACCACCGATGGTCACTGACAAGGCTTCCCGGAGCAGTTATCGCCGAAATCCCTTCTCGCCGTCATCGCTTATGCTGCGACTTTGATAGACCAAGCGTCCCCCTGGCACAAGATGTAGTGGCGGTTGCGAAAGGATCTTCACCGAAAGGTCATATAGCGCGGACCGCCCGCTTGCCCAGCCATCGCGGGTCAGGCCTGCTCGGCCGCGTCCTGGCCCGGGGCGGTGCGCTTGACCCCGAAGCTCTTGAGCAGCAGCGTCGCCGCCTGCCGGATGCCCTCCTCGTCGATGCTGTGGCCGAGGCCCGGCCGGGCGTGGGAGACCACCGGCACGTTATAGTGGCGCAAGGCCTTCTCGGCCGCGTCCATCGCCTGGAACGGGACGATCTCGTCGTCCTGGCCGTGGACCAGCAGGACCGGCGGGCGGCTGCGCAGCTCGCTGGCCAGCAGTTCGGGCCCGATCAACAGGCCGGAGAAGGCGGCGATGGCCGCGAGCTGCCGCTCTCGCCGCAGGCCGACGAACAGGCCCATCATGCTGCCCTGGGAGAAGCCGAGGATCGCCACGCGCCCGTCCGGCAGGTCGTAGCGGTCGCGCTCCTGGTCGATGAAGGCGTCGAGCGCCGGCGCGACCGCCTGCGCACCCGCGAGCAGCGCCTCCGGCGTCAGCTCCTTCAGGCTGAACCACTGGCGCCCCATCTGCCCGACGTCGCTCGGGTCCGGCGCGTGCGGCGCCACGAAGGCCGCGTTGGGCATGACCTGCTGGAAGATCGGGGCGAGCGGAATGAGGTCGTTGCCGTCGGCCCCCAGTCCGTGCAGCAGCAGGATAAGCTGCTCGGCCGGCCCGCCCGAGGCGGGCTCCTGGCGGGGGCCGTCGAGGGTCGTGGCCTTGGGCATGGCGGCTCCTTTCCGAACGGCGGCGCAGGCGTGCCGGGATGCGCCGCGATGAGGCTTGGCGTTTTGTTATCGGATTTCGGCCGCTTCGTCACGCCGTGACGCGGCCGCTCAGGCGAGCCCCGGATGGCGGTAGGCGTGCCAGAGGAAGCGGGCGGCGGCGCTGCGGTGCGGCCGCCAGGCCTCGCCCAGGGCCAGCATGACCGCGCGGTCGGGCCGCTCGGGCAGCCCCTTGAGGCGCTGCAGCGCCACCCGCACCGCCAGGTCGTCGACCGGCCAGACATCCGGCCGGCGCAGGGCGAACAGCAGATAGATCTCCGCCGACCAGCGCCCGACTCCCTTGGCCTGACAAAGGGCAGCGATGGCCTCCTCGTCGGGCAGGCGCGCGACCGCGGCGAGATCGAGCCTGCGCGCCAGGACGTCCTCCGCCAGGGCGCGAGCGTAGAGCATCTTCTGCCGGCTGAGACCGATCGCGCGCAGGGCCTCGTCGTCGAGCGCGAGGAAACGGCGCGCCGTCAGCGGCCGGGCCGCGGCGCGCAGGCGCTTGTTGATCGCGCCGGCCGCGTGGGCCGAGACCTGCTGCCCGACGATAATGCGCAGCAGGCCGGCGAAGCCGCGCGGCACCGCGCGCATCGGCGGCAGGCCGCAGAGGCGATAGGCGCGCGCCAGCTCGGCGTCGCGCCGGGCGAGGTCGTCGAGCGCCGGTCGGAGGCTGTGGTCGGGGCGCGCGGCGGCGGGCAAGCGGCTCTCTCCGGCAGGGGCGGGCGTCGGCCTTTCCAATCAGCCTGGACTCTAGCGCCGCCTTGGCCTAGGGGCACGCCCATGATGACGAATGCTCAACAGTCTCCCGGCGGCGGCGAGGTCACGCGCTTCGCCCCCTCGCCGACCGGTCTGCTCCACCTCGGGCATGCCCATTCGGCGCTCTTCGCCTCTCGCCGCGCGCAGGAGACCGGCGGGCGCTTCCTGCTGCGCATCGAGGACATCGACAGCAGCCGCTGCCGGCGCGATTTCGAAGAGGCGATCCTGGAGGATCTGGACTGGCTGGGCCTGAAGTGGGAGACGCCGGTCCGGCGCCAGTCCGAGCACCTGAGCGACTACCGCGATGCCCTGGCCCGCCTCGACCGGGCCGGCCTGATCTATCCCTGCTTCTGCACCCGCGGCGAGATCGCCGCCGAGATCGCGCGCGCCGAGCGCGCGCCTCACGGACCGGAAGGCCCTCTCTACCCCGGCCTGTGCCGCGGCCTGACCGCCGACCAGCGGGCGGCGCGGATCGACCGCGGCCTGCCCTACGCCCTGCGCCTTAACGTGGCGCGGGCGGCGGCCGCGGCCGGGCCGCTCGAGCTGACCGAACTCGGCGACGAGACGCCGGGGCCGCGTCCGGCGCGGCCGGAGGCGCTCGGCGACGTGGTGCTGGCGCGCAAGGACATCGCCACCAGCTATCACCTGGCGGT
>CAZDBC010000487.1:0-3058 GCA_964503295.1 uncultured Kiloniellaceae bacterium
TCAGGCTGTCGAGGGCGTTGAGCTCGGCCACGCTCGGCACCGCCCCCGCCCCGTCGAAGACGTTCTCGTTGTTGCCGCTGCGCGCCACTAGGTTCAACTGGTCGAGAAGCAGATCGGGGCCGCTTGCCGGATTGTCGGCGCCGAGCACGAGCAGCTCGTCCGGTTGGAACGATCCGATCCCGTCGATGACCTGAATGTAATTGCTGCTCGGATTGGAACTGGACGCCCCGGCGGACAGTACGACCGAGTCCAGGGTGACCGTGAAGCTCTGATAGGCATAGCTGGCCTCTTGCCGCTCGAAAATGCCCGATCCCGACGTCGTTGGAGGCTGGATCGGCGGCGTCCCAACGTCGAAGGTGAAGGCGCCGGTAATGCTATCGACCGCACTGGTGAGGCCGAGCTGGCCGAAAGGATCCCCCTGGACCACCGTCGCGCCGCTCGCCTCGAACTCGATCGTCCGGATCGGCCCGGCCGCCGCCGGCGCGGCTGCCAGGACCGCGAAGACGCCGAGCGCGGTCCCGACCGTCAGATGTCGAAAACCGGTTCTCAATACGATCCGCATGCCTCCCCCTGCTTTGCCTGCCGGCCCGATCGAACAACCTATCAGGGTATTCCGGTCGTTCGAGCCTACTCATCAGGATACGGAAGGTACCGGCCGATTTCGAGTCAAACGATTGTATTAAAGAGAAAAAAGACATCGAAGGAGACGCAATGCGACAGAAGCGTGCGTCGCGGCCCGGCAGGGAAAATCCAGCGTTGATACAATTATTAAGTGTGCTCAACCGTCGATTTACCGGCAGCCGTGCCTGCCAGCCGGACCGATCCGGAGCGCGGTCGCCTGGGCCGATCTGGAGACCGGCGCGCCGAGACGAACACGACGCGTCTCCGCCGGCCTGCCGGGCCGGTTGGCATTTTTCACATGGACAGTTCGGACAGGAACGTCAGGCTTGAAATCTGGGCTTCGGCGCCGTCCGGCTAAGGCCCCACACTGCGCACCACGGCGCCGTCCTTGACCACGGCGCGCAGGGGATTGAGCCCGACCATGTAGGCCAGGTCGGCCGGGCTTTCGATCGCCCAGTGCACCAGGTCGGCGGCCTTGCCGGGCTCCAGGGTGCCGCGTTCCTCGGCAAGGCCGAGGGCGCGCGCGCCGTGGCGCGTCACGCCCGCAAGCGCCTCCTCCGGCGTCATGCGAAAGAGGGTACAGGCCATGTTGAGGATGGTGAGCAGCGAGCAGATCGGCGAGGAACCGGGGTTGCAGTCGGTCGCCAGCGCGATCGGCACCGCCGCCGCGCGCAGCGCCTCCAGCGGCGGCAGCCTGGTCTCGCGCAGGATGTAAAAGGCGCCGGGCAGCAGCACGGCGACCGTGCCCGCCTCGGCCATGGCCTGCACGCCGGCCTCGTCGGTGTATTCCAGATGATCGGCCGAGAGCGCCTCGAATTTCGCTGCGAGCGCGGCGCCGCCGAGGTTCGAGAGCTGGTCGGCATGCAGCTTGACCGGCAGGTCGAGCACGCGCGCGGCGGCGAAGACGCGCGCGATCTGGCCCGGCGAGAAAGCGATGCCCTCGCAGAAGCCGTCGACCGCGTCGGCCAGGCCCGATTCGGCGACCTTGGGCAGGTCCTCGACGAGCTGCGTGACGTAGTCGTCGTCGCGGCCGTCGTAGTCCGGCGGCACCGTGTGGGCGCCGAGAAAGGTGGTACGCAGCGTCACCGGGTGCTCGGCGCCGAGGCGCCGCGCGACGCGGAGCTGCTTCAGCTCGTGCTCGAGCCCGAGGCCGTAGCCCGACTTGATCTCGACCGTCGTGACCCCCTCGGCGAGCAGGGCGCGCAAGCGCGGCAGGGCGCCCCGGTAGAGCTCGTCCGCCGTCGCCGCGCGGGTCGCCGCCACGGTCGCGCGGATGCCGCCGCCGGCGCGCGCGATCTCCTCGTAGCTGGCGCCTTCCAGGCGCAGCTCGAACTCGCGCGCCCGATTGCCGCCGTAGACCAGGTGGGTGTGGCAGTCGACCAGGCCCGGGGTCAGCCAGCCGCCCGCCAGGTCGTGCAGCTCGCGCGCGAGCTCGGCCGGCCGGCCGGGCAGCTCGGCCTCCGGCCCGACCCAGGCGATGCGCCCGCCTTCGACGGCGAGCGCGCCGTTCTCGATTGCCCCGTAGGGCCGCTCGGCGGTCATGCAGGCCAAGTGTCCGCCGCGCCAGAGGGCATCCCACATGGAGCTTCGCTTCCCTTTTCCGTCCGCCGGCGGCGCTTGCCGGTTTCGGATGCGCGGCCGGGCTTGTATAGACAGGCGGCGCCACTATGCGGTGCGGGTGCCGCGCCGATCAACCCGCCAGCGGCCGAATTCGGGGAGCGGTCAGTCGCCATGAACACGCCACGCATCTTCGCCGAACGCGCCCTGCTGCCGGAAGGCTGGGCGCGCGACGTGGTCTTCGAGATCGACGGGCACGGAAATCTCGCCGCGGTCACCGCGAATGCGGCGCCGGAGGGCACGGAGCGCACCGCCGGGCCGGTCGTGCCGGGCATGCCGAACCTGCACTCGCACGCCTTCCAGCGCGCCATGGCCGGGCTGGCCGAGCGCGCCGGCCCGGGCGACGACAGCTTCTGGACCTGGCGCCAGGTCATGTACGGCTTTGTCGAACGCATCGGCCCGGAGGAGCTGGAGGCGATCGCCGCCCAGCTCTACGCCGAATGCCTGACCCGCGGCTTCACCGCGATCGGCGAGTTCCACTACCTGCACCACGACCCGCAAGGCCGGCCCTACGCCGACCCGGCCGAGCTGTCGCGCCGCGTCGTCGCCGCCGCGCGCCGCAGCGGCATCGGCCTCACCCAGCTTCCGGTGCTCTACGGCTATGGCGGATTCGGCGGCCGGCCGGCGGGCGAGGGGCAGCGGCGTTTCCTGAACGAGCCGCACGAGCTGCTGCTGATCGTCGAGGCGCTGATGGAAGACTGCCACGGCGACGGCCAGGTCGCGGTGGGCCTCGCGCCGCACTCGCTGCGCGCGGTCACGCCGGACAGCCTGCAGGTCGCGCTCGAGGGGCTGGACGCCCTCGACGAGCGTGCGCCCGTCC
>CAZDBC010000488.1:0-3056 GCA_964503295.1 uncultured Kiloniellaceae bacterium
AGGGTGATACGACCCGGCTTGCGCCCGACCCGGGCCGCCTTGGCGCGCGCGCGTCGGCCGATCTCGCCGCGCGCCTCGCCCTTCAGGAAGTCGGCAACCCGTCGGGCGACGTGCTCTGGCCGTCCGCTTACGAAGAGCGCGCCGGCCTCCCGCCAGACGCCGCGCCGCTCGTCTGGACGATGCGCGATCACGTGGTCGCGGCCCAGGATCGGCACCACGGCACCGGGCAGAAAGGGGATGCGCGGCGGCAGCGCGGCAAGCTGCTGGCCGATCCAGGCCTCGTTGCGCGCCACGAATTCGAGGCCCTCGGCAAGCGCCGTGCGCGGCGGCAGGACGAGGCGCACGGCGCGGCTTGTGCTGTCAATACGCAGCGTCATGCGCCGCGCGCGCGGGTGGTGCCGCACCTCTAGTGCGACCTTTTCTCCCTCGATGTCGAGATCGGTCCGGCGCCCCGAATCGGGCTTGGAGTCGAAGGGCATGCAACCGTATAGCCTGCCGCCGACTCGCCGGCAAGAAACGGCTCCGGGAGTCGTCCGGCCGGCCGCGGGTCGGGCCGGCGAGCAGGACGGTCCGTCAGCCTTCGACGTGTCGGCGCAAGCCCGCGACCATGTCTTCGACGGACGTACCGTGCGAAAAATGCGTGACGTATTCGCCGTCGGGCCCCATGAGATAGATGATCGACGTGTGATCGATCAAATAGTCGCTCGCGCTCGGGTCCTCGACCTTCCTGTAATAGACGCGGTAGGCATCGGCGGCTTTCGAAACCGCCTCTGCACTGCCGGTCAGGGCGACCAGGCGGGGATGAAAGTGCTCGGCATAGCTCGCCAGCACCTCCGGCCTGTCGCGCTCCGGATCGACGCTGACGAAGATCGGCACGATTCGCTCCGCCCGCGCCGGGGCCGTCTCAGCCACGCGATCCAGCGCCTGCGTCATGGCGACCAGTGCCGTCGGACAGACATCGGGGCAGTAGGTGAAACCGAAATAGATCAGCATGTATCGCCCGGCGAAATCCGCCGCCCGGCGGGTCTCGCCGTGCTGGTCGGTCAACGTGAAAGGGCCGCCGACCAGAGCCCTGCCCTGGCTCGAGACCTCGCCCCCGGCGGAGCCGACCTGCGCCGGCGGATTGCTGTAAAGCCACAAGGCGGCACCGGCCAGGAGAACGGCCAGGCCGGCGAGAAAGACGATCAGGGCGCGCTTGAGGTTTTCGTTCTGCATGGTGCTTTGCGGTTCGCTCACCCTTTGGTCGATACGCGGTCGAGAATGCGGTGAAGGGGCGCGGCCGGCTGCCGTCCGCGGCAGACGGCAGACAGTCGCGCGGAGGTCAGGGACGATCGTTGCGCGAGTCGTCCTGCTCGCGCATTTCCAGCCACATGGCGTTCAGCACGGCAAAGCTGCAGGCAAGACCGATGCCGAGGATCCAGGCGAAGTACCACATTGACGACTCCCGCGCTCAGTAACTCGACTGCTCGTTCTCTTCGATCTGTTCGCCGGTAACCTTGCCGCGCATCACCCGGTAGACCCAGCCGGTGTAGAGCACCACCAGCGGCAGGAAGATGACCACGGCCACCAGCATGATGAAAAGCGTCAGGTGACTCGAAGACGCGTCCCAGACGGTCAGGCTGCTGTCCGGCCGGCTCGACGACGGCAGAACGAATGGGAACATGGACACGCCCGCCGTCGCCACGACGCCGAAGACCGACACAGAGCTGGCCAGGAAGGCGCCCAGTTCGCGCTGCGTGCGCAGCAACAAGAAGCAGGCGAGCGCGCCGAGATAACCGAGCAGCGGCGCCAGCAGCATCCACGGATGACGCCCGTAGTTGTCGAGCCAGGCGCCGGTCTCCGCGACCACGGTCTTGGCCAGCGGATTGGACGGACCGGCGGTTGCCGGCTGCGAGGTGATGACATAGCCCTCGAGGGCGTAGGCGACCCAGAGACCGGCGAGCGTGAACAGGACGATCAGGGCGAGCGCGGCGAGCTGGCCGTAGCCTTCGGCTCGTTCGGCGATCGCGCCCTCCGTTTTCAGCACCAGGTACGCGGCCCCGTGCATGACCAGCATGGCGACCGAAACCAGACCGACCAGCAGCGCGAAAGGATTGAGCAGGCCGAAGAAGCCGCCCGCGTAGACCGGCTGCAGCCAATCGGTCAGATGGAAGGGGACGCCGCGCAGCACGTTGCCGACCGCAACCCCAAAGATCAGTGCCGGCACCAAGCCGCCGACGAAGAGGCCCCAGTCCCACAGGCTGCGCCAGCGCGGGTCTTCCACCTTGCTGCGGAACTTGAAGCCGACGGGGCGCAAGATCAGCGCCACCAGCACGACGAACATGGCCAGATAGAAGCCCGAGAAGGCGGCCGCGTAGAGCGGCGGCCAGGCGGCGAAGATGGCGCCGCCGCCAAGAATGAACCAGACCTGGTTGCCCTCCCACACCGGACCGATGGTGTTGATGAGAACGCGGCGCTCGATGTCGCTGCGCGCCACGAACGGCAACAGGCTGGCCACACCGAGGTCGAAGCCGTCCATGATCGCAAAACCGATCAGCAGCACGCCGAGCAGCAGCCACCAGATGATGCGCAGGGTCTCGTAGTCGAGAAACAGCATCGCGCGATCTCCTCCCGCGCTCCCTCAGTCGTCGCCGGTGACCGCCGCCGCGGCACGTCCGATCGGATGGGCGCGCCGGATCTGCGGCGTGAAGTAGCCATCGGGACCCAGGCGCACGAACTTCCCGAGCAGGAAGACGTCAACCACCGCCAGCGCCGAATAGACGGCGACGAAGCCGATCAGGGTCAACCAGACGTCGCCCACGGAGAGGTGCGAGACTCCCATGAAGGTGGGCAGCACGCCCTCGATAAGCCAGGGCTGGCGCCCGTACTCGGCCACGATCCAGCCGAGCTCGGCCGCGATCCACGGCAGCGGCAGCGACCAGAGCGCGACATGCAGGAACAAACGGTTCCGCTCGAGCCGGCGCCGGCTCGCCAGGTAGAAGGCGACGCCGAACAGAAGGATGAAGAAGAAGCCGAGTCCGACCATGACCCGAAACGCCCAGAACATCACCGGGACG
>CAZDBC010000489.1:0-3038 GCA_964503295.1 uncultured Kiloniellaceae bacterium
TGCCCCGCAGCGGCCGGGCGCGCCGCGCCCGCGGTCGCGCCTCCCGGCCGCCCCGCCTCCGCCGCCCGACCTGGATCACGGCGCCAGCCCGGGGCTTGACCGGCGCTCCGCCGACCGCCTGCGTCGCGGCAAGCTGCCGATCGAAGGGCGGCTCGACCTGCACGGCCTAGACCAGGCGCGCGCGCAGGGGGCGCTCGAGCGCTTCCTGGCCGCCGCCCAGGCCGAAGGGCGGCGCTGCGTGCTGGTGGTGACCGGCAAGGGCCTCGGCCGGCCCGAGGGCGGCGTGCTGCGCCAGGCCGTGCCGCGCTGGCTCAACCAGGCGCCGAACCGCGCGCGTGTGCTGTCGTTCTCCTATGCGCAGCCGCGCGACGGCGGCGAGGGCGCGCTTTACGTGCTGCTGCGCCGCCGGCGCGAGGCGTGACGGACCGCCGCCTCCGCTCTTGCGTGTCCCGACCGCGGCAGTAAACTGACTTTCCGTTAAGAAGGAGGTCCGCCATGCGCCGGCTCGAGGGATCCTGCCATTGCGGCGCGGTGCGCTTCACGGTGCAATCGCACGCGCCCCGGCCCTACATGCGCTGCTACTGCTCGATCTGCCGCAAGACCGCCGGCGGCGGCGGCTACGCCGTGAACCTGTCGGGCGAGGCCGCGACCCTCGAGGTGACCGGCGAGGCGCACCTGCGGGTCTACCGGGCGCGCGGCGTCGGCGGCGATCCCGCGGCGATCGGCGAGGGCGAACGGCGCTTTTGCGGCGACTGCGGCAGCGCGCTCTGGGTCTACGACCCGCGCTGGCCGGAGCTGGTCCATCCCTTCGCCTCGGCGATCGATTCGCCGCTGCCGCGCCCGCCCGAGCGGGTCCACATCATGCTCGACTCGAAGGCCGACTGGGTCGAGGTGCCGCCCGAGAGCGCGACCGACCGGCACTTCGCCGCCTATCCCGAAGAGTCGATCGCCGACTGGCACCGCGCCCGCGGCCTGTACGAGGACTGAAGGCGGGATGACGCCGTTCGGCGAGCGCCTGCGCGCGATCCGCGCCGCGCGCGGGCTGCAGCTCAAGGAGATGGCGGCCGGCCTGGGCGTCACTCCGGCCTATCTCTCGGCCCTGGAGAACGGCCATCGGGGCCGGCCCAACCGGCGCTTCGTGCACCGGGTCTGCCAGTATCTCAACATCATCTGGGACGAGGCCGAGGAGCTGCAGCGTCTCGCCGACCTGTCGCATCCGCGCGTGGTGGTGGACACCGCGGGCCTCTCGGCGCGCCACACCGAGCTCGCCAACCGTCTGGCCGAGCACATCGGCCGGCTGCCCGAGGAGCGCGTCGAGGCGCTGCTCGCGGCGCTGGAAGGCGAGGCGCGCGGCGGCGGGACCGGATGAGCCTGCAGGGGCCGGCTTTCTCGCGCGGCACCCCGCGCCGCGTCCGGCGTCAACCGGCGGCGCGCTCCGCCGCCGCCTCGGCCAGGTCGCGGGTATGCTCCACCGCGCCGGCGATCGCGGCTTGGAGATCCGCTTTGTCGGGCGCCCCGTCGTGACGCTGCCAGTCGAGCTCGAAGGTCAGGATCGGGGTCGCAGCCGGCTCGATCACGTTGATCACCGTGCCCAGATAGACCGGATGATCGACCAACTCGAAGCGCACGGTGAGGCTGGCCGGGTTGCTGGTGATGCGCTCGACCACCTCGAAGGCCGCGCTGCGCATGCGGCGAACGACGTGATCCGTCCCGCGTTCGACGATCTCGCAGTCGAGGACGCCGGGGACGTAGTTTTCCGGGTGCTCGATCTTGTCGAGCAGCAGCGCCCAGATCGTCTCGACCGGCGCTGTGACCGGGCTGCTGTGGCGGGCGCGGGGCATCGCGGCGGAGGCGCGCCGCGCTACAGGATGAATTTGCTGAGGTCGGCGTTCTTGGCCAGCTCGGCGACCTGCTCGCGCACGTAGTCGGCGTCGATCGTCACCGCCTGGCCGCCGCGGTCGGTGGCGGTGAAGGAGATCTCCTCGAGCAGCTTCTCCATCACCGTGTGCAGGCGCCGCGCGCCGATGTTTTCGACCGAGCCGTTGATTTCGGCCGCCAGGTCGGCGAGCGCGTCGATCGCCGCGTCGGTGAACTCCAGGTTCAGGTCCTCGGTCGCCATCAGGGCCACGTACTGGCGGATCAGGCTGTTCTCCGGCTCCGTCAGGATGCGCTTGAAGTCGTCGCGGGTCAGGGCGTCGAGCTCGACCCGGATCGGCAGCCGGCCCTGCAGCTCGGGCAGCATGTCCGAGGGCTTGGCCAGGTGGAAGGCGCCCGAGGCGATGAACAGGATGTGGTCGGTCTTGACCGAGCCGTGCTTGGTCGAGACCGTCGTGCCCTCGATCAGCGGCAGCAGGTCGCGCTGCACGCCCTCGCGCGAGACGTCGGCGCCGACCCGCTCCGAGCGGGCGGTGATCTTGTCGATCTCGTCGAGGAAGACGATGCCGTTCTGCTCGACGCCGGCGATCGCCTCGTGCACCACGCGCTCCTCGTCGAGCAGCTTGTCGCTCTCCTCGGCGAGCAGCACGTCGTGCGACTGGTCGACCGTCATGCGCCGCTTCTTGGTGCGGCCGCCGCCCAGCGCCTTGCCGAAGATGTCGTTGAGATTGATCATGCCCATCTGGGCGCCGGGCATGCCGGGAATGTCCATGGTGGGCAGCTGGAAGCCGCCGCTGTCCTGCACCTCGACTTCGACCTCGCGGTCGTCGAGCTCGCCGGCGCGCAGCATGCGCCGGAACTTCTGGCGCGTCTCCGGGCTGGCGTTGGCGCCGACCAGGGCGTTCAGCACCCGCTCCTCGGCGTTGAGCTCGGCCTGGGCCGTGACCTCGCGGCGCAGGCGCTCGCGGGTCATGGTGATCGAGATCTCGACCAGGTCGCGCACGATCTGCTCGACGTCGCGGCCGACGTAGCCGACCTCGGTGAACTTGGTCGCCTCGACCTTAAGAAAAGGCGCCTGGGCGAGCCGCGCGAGGCGGCGCGCGATCTCGGTCTTGCCGACGCCGGTAGGGCCGATCATCAGGATGTTCTTGGGCAGCACCTCC
>CAZDBC010000490.1:0-3037 GCA_964503295.1 uncultured Kiloniellaceae bacterium
CGCCGCCCGCCGCGTCGCGGTAGCGCGCGTCGAGCACGGCCACCCAGGACCGCGCCAGCATCAGATAGCTTTCCTCCCCCGTGGCCTCGTGGAGAGCCAGGGCCGCGCGGCTCATGTTCGCATGGTCGTCCAGGAAGCCGGCGGGGCCGCGGCGCCCGCGACAATGGCTGTGATGCAGCCGGCCCTCGGCGCACAGGTACTCGCAGACATAGGCGAAAGCATCCCGCGCCGCGGCGATCCAGGCCGGCGCCTCGAAGGCCAGCCCGGCCTCCACGAGGGCGGTGACCATCAGGCCGTTCCAGTCGGCCAGCACCTTGTCGTCGCGTTCCGGCCGCGGCCGACGGTCGCGCGCCTCCAGCAGATTCCGGCACTGCGCCGCGAGCCGGGTCTCCAGCGCGCTGTCCTCGCCGCGCGGATGCTCGGCGCGATGCAGCACGGTGACGCCGTTCCAGTTGCCTTCCGCCGTGACATCGTAGACGCGCTTGAAGTCGGCGCCCTCGGGTCCGAGCAGGGCGTCGACCTCCGCCTCGGTCCAGACGTAGAAGGCGCCCTCCCCCGCCTGGGTGTCGGCGGCCAGGCTGGCCGCGAAGGCGCCGCCGTCCAGGCGCAGCTCGCGCAGCGCCCAGCCGACCGTCTCCGCCACCCGCCCGGCGAACAGCGGCGCCCGGGTGCCCTGCCAGACCGCCGTCAACAGCGCCACCATCTGGGCGTTGTCGTAGAGCATCTTCTCGAAATGCGGCACCAGCCAGCGCTCGTCGACCGCGTAGCGCGCGTAGCCGCCGCCAAGATGATCGTAGATGCCGCCCTGGCTCATGCGGGTCAGGGTGAGTTCGACGGCGTGGCGGTAGTCGTCCCGGCCGCTGCGGTGCCGGGCGCGCCAGAACTGCTTGAGGATCGGGACCTGCGGGAACTTCGGGGCGCCGCCGACGCCGCCGTTGCGCGGATCGACCTCCTGCAGCAGCCGCTGGGCGACCTGATCGGCGACCTCCCGTGGCAGGCCGGCGCCCGCGCGGTTGTCGGAGAGCTGGCCGAGGGCCTCCTTGAGCGCGGCCACGTTCTTGCCGACCCGCTCGGGATCCTCGCGGTAGATCTCGGCGATGCGCGTCAGCACCTGGCGAAAGCCGGGCCGGCCCCAGCGCGGCTCGGGCGGGAAGTAGGTGCCGCCCCAGAAGGGCTCGCCGTCCGGCGTCAGGAACATGGTCAGCGGCCAGCCGCCCTGCTCGCCGAGGAGGGCGAGGGCCGACTGGTAGATGGTGTCGAGGTCGGGGCGCTCCTCCCGGTCGACCTTGATGTTGACGAAGAGCTCGTTCATGACCCGCGCCGTCTCCGGGTCCTCGAAGGACTCGTGGGCCATGACGTGGCACCAGTGGCAGGCGGCATAGCCGACCGACAGCAGGATCGGCTTGCCGTCGCGTCGGGCCAGCGCGAAGGCCTCCTCGTCCCACGGCTGCCAGGCGACAGGGTTGTCCTTGTGCTGCAGGAGGTAGGGGCTGGTCTGGCCGCCGAGGCGATTGTCTGTCATGGGGAGGCCTTCCTGTAAGCTTAAGCGTGCGCCGTGCGGGCACTTGTCCGAGTAACTCGCTAAAGTATTTTGGAGAGGGCCGGCCGGCCAGCAAGCACAAATGCCGTGCCGTCGTCGGGCCGAGACGAGACCCGCGCGCGCCCGAACGGCTTGCAATCCGCCGGCCGTCCGACAAAGGTTGCTGCGGACCGGCCCGACGGGACGGCCGATGAAGGACAGCGCATGAAGATCCACATCGATATCGACTGTACGCCCGAGGAGGCGCGCAGCTTTCTCGGGCTGCCCGACGTGCAGCCCATGCAAGCGGCGGTCATGGAGGCCCTGCAGCAGCGGCTGCTGGCCAACATCCAGGCGATGGATCCGGAGTCCCTGGTCAAGACCTGGCTGCCGGCGGGCCTGCAGGGGCTCGAGCAGATCCAGAAGGCGTTCTGGGCCCAGATGGCGGCGGGGCGCGGCGGACGGCAGCCGGGCAAGGACCGGGACGGGGAGAACGGCGGTGAGTGACGAGGCACGGGCGGCGCCGGCGGGCAGGGGGGCGGCGGCGAGCGCCGAGGCGGCGCTGGAGGCGCTGCTGTCGCGCCAGTCGGTTCCGCCGCTCCTGCTCGAGGAGCCGGCGCCCGATGACGCCGAACTGGAGGAGCTGCTGGCGGCGGCGGTCTGCGCGCCCGATCACGGCGCGATCCGGCCCTGGCGCTTCCTGGTGATCCGCGGCGCGGCCCGCGAACGCCTGGGTGAGATCTTCGCGGCGGCCTTGCGCGCGCGCGTGCCCGATGCCGACGCCGAGGCCCAGGAGAAGGAGCGGCAACGCCCCTTGCGCGCCCCGCTCCTGGTCGCCGTTTGCGTTGAGACCATGCCCGGCCACCCCAAGGTGCCGGTGGTCGAGCAGCTCCTCACCGGGGGCGCGGCGGCGCAGAACCTGCTCAACGCGCTGCATCTGCGCGGTTACGGCGCGATCATGCTGACCGGGGACAACGCGCATGACGAGCGGGTGAAGGCGGCGCTCGGTCTGGCCGAGAAGGATGCGATCGTGGGCTTCGTCTACGTCGGCACGCCGGGCCAGCCGCTGCGCCCGAAGAAGCGCCCGCCGGTGGCGCGCTTCCTGCGGCACTGGACGGGCGCGCCGACGGAGACCGCGCACGAGGGATGATCGTTGCGGATGCGCAACGAAAAGTCATGATGCTGGAGATGGAAGATCTGTCGCGGGCGGTCGTCGCCGAAGGCGACCGCCGATCCGGGTCCGCCGATGCGGCGAGCGATGCGACCATCTTTGCCCTGTCGTCGGGGGCCGGGCCGGCCGCCGTCGCCGTGCTGCGGCTGTCCGGCCCGCGCGCCGGCGATGCCCTCATCGCGCTGTCGTCCAACGGAAAGTTGCCGCCGCCGCGTGCGGCGCGCCTCGCCGCATTGCGGTCCCCGGCCGACGGAACGCCGCTCGACCGGGCGCTGGTGCTGTGGTTCCCGGGCCCGGCGAGCTTCACCGGAGAGGATGTCGCCGAGCTGCACCTGCACGGCGGTCGC
>CAZDBC010000491.1:0-3035 GCA_964503295.1 uncultured Kiloniellaceae bacterium
GGGGCGCGGTCGCGCGCTGCTGGCGGTCGCCGCGCTATTGCTCTCGCTGTCGCTGTCGCTGTCGCTACCGCTCGCGCCCGCTCGGGCGCACCCGCATGCCTGGATCGACCTGCGCGTCGAGGTCCTGTTCGACGAGACCGGGAAGATCGTCGGCTTGCGCGAGGAATGGAACTTCGACGAGTTCTATACCGTGTTCGTGGTCGAGGGACTGCCGCGCGACGCCGATGGCAATCCCGATCCGGCGCTGCTTCGGGCCCTTGCCGCGGAGAACCTGCACAATCTGCTCGCGCACGACTACTTCACCGACGCGTGGGCGGGGGAGAAACCGCTCGCCTTCGTGCCGGTCTCCGACTACGAGTCCTTCATGCGCGACCGGCAGTTGGTCATGCGCTTCACGGTCGAGATCACCGAGGCTGTCGACCCGCGGACGCAGAGCTTCGCCTATGCCATCTACGACCCGACCTACTACATCGAGATGCTGCACCTGAAGGACGATCCGGTCCGCTTCGGCGACGGCGCGCCAGACGGCTGCGTCCACGAGCTCGAAGAACCCAATCCCTCCTTCGAGGCCGTGTCCCTGGCCGCGGCGCTCGACCGTAACGAAAGCGCAGGCGACGGGCTCGGCGAGCTGTTCGCCGAGCGGATCCACATCCGGTGCAACTGAACGGCCGCGTTACGTTCGTTTCCCTTACGGTCGTGACCGTGATTGCCACGACGAGCCCGGCCGCCTTTGCGGCAGTCACGGAGCCAGGTGGCAGCTCCGGCGGGCTCAGTGGGCTGTGGCGCGACCTGCTGGTTTACGTGATGGAGACGCAGCGCGCGCTGCACCGCGACCTCGCCGCGGCGCTGCGCGGCCTGCGCCAGGAGCAGTCGCTGGCCGCAGCCTGGTCGCTGGTCGCACTGAGCTTCCTCTATGGCGTCTTTCATGCCGCAGGCCCCGGTCACGGCAAGGTGGTGATCTCGGCCTACCTATTGACCCACGAAAGCCAGGTGCGCCGCGGCATCGCCATCGCCGCCGCGGCGGCGGCCATCCAGGGCCTGACTGCGATCATCCTGATCGAGGGACTTGCGGCCCTGGCCGGCCTGTCGCCACGTGAGGGACAGGCCTCGGCCGGCTTGCTGGAAACGGCGAGTTTCGGCCTGATTGCCCTGCTCGCCGTGGTTCTCTGCTGGCGGGCCGGCCGCGCCCTGCTGCGCCGCGGCCAGAGCGGGCCTAACGAAGCTTGCAGCCATCGCGCCTGCGGCCATGACCACATTCCTCTGCCGCCGCCGGAGGGCAGCCGCGGAGGCTTTCGAACCGCGGCGGCCATGGCTCTGTCGGTCGGCATCCGCCCCTGCTCCGGGGCCATTCTGGTGCTGCTGTTCGCCCAGGCGCTCGACCTGCGCCTCGCCGGCATCGGTGCCGTCGCGGCGATGTCGCTCGGCACCGCGATGGCGGTCTCGGGACTTGCCCTGCTCACCGTCCACGGCCGCCGCCTGGCGGCCTCGCTCGCCCGTCTTGGGGACGGGCGCTACGCCGCGGCCGGTCAGTACGTCGGCGCCGGCGTCGGGGCGCTCGGCGGCCTCGTCATTGCCGCCGTCGGCACCCTGCTGTTTTTCGGCTCGCTCAACGCGGGCCATCCGCTTTTGTGACCAACCGGAGGCCCCGGGGCCGCGCTCAGGCGGCCCGGCCGCAGGCGGCGCAGAGGCCGAACACCTCGACCACGGGCCGGTCGACCTGAAAACCCAGCCGCTCCGCGCTGCCGCTGATCGCCCGCTCGATGCCGGGGTCGGCGATCTCGGTTGCCGTTCCGCAGCGCGAACAAATCAGGAACTGTCCGCTGTGCCGACGAAAGGGGGCGCTGCAGCCGACATAGGCGTTGCGGCTCTCGATCTTGTGGATCAGACCCTGTGCACGGAGGAAGTCGAGCGCCCGGTAGACGGTCGGCGGCGCCGCCCGGTGCCGTTCCTGCTTCAGGCGTTCCAGAAGGTCATAGGCGCCTACAGGGCTGTGATCGCCCCAGATCAGCTCGAGGACCCGACGGCGCAAGGGCGTCAGTCGTGCACCCTGCTCGGCGCAGAGCCGTTCTGCGGCCAGGACGGCTTCGCGCAGACAGCGCGCGTGATCGTGGTCCTCGGGCGGAGTCCGGCTGGCATCGGTCATTCCAGGCTCTTGCATTCGGTGCATGGGTTTGGGTTATGTTATATCATATTTTGCGTTTCCGGTGGTCTGCGCGACCATCGCACCGGCAAACACCACAAGCCAGGAAATCCCACATGCCTCTGCGTCTCTCACAGCCACTTCGCGGTATCGCTCTCGGCGTGGCGGCTCTCATCCTGACTGCTGCCCAACCACGCGCCGACGTCCCGGACGTGGTGGTCACCATCAAGCCCCTCCACGGTCTCGTCAGCGGCGTCATGGCCGGCGTCGGCACGCCCGAACTGCTGATCGACGGCGCCGCCTCGCCGCACGGCTACAGTCTGCGCCCCTCCGATGCGCGCGCCCTGCAGGAAGCCGAACTGGTGATCCTCGTCGGGGAGGCGCTCGAGTCCTTCCTGACCGGTCCCCTGAAGACGCTGAGCGCCGATGCGCGCATCCTGCACGCCGCCCGCCAGACCGGAGTCGAGACGCTGCCTGTGCGCAGTGGCGGCGCGTGGGAAGGGCACGACCACGCTCACGGGCACGATCACGACCACAATCACGGGCACGACGCCGGCGCCGGGCACGACCATGCCGACAGGGATCACCACGGGCAGACCGCGGCCAGGGAGGACGAGCACGACCAAGACCACGGGCACGGGCACGGGCACGGGCACGATCATGACGATGATCATGCGCATGAGCACGACGCCGAGCACGACGCGGGCCACGATGCAAATTACGATGCCCATATCTGGCTCGATCCCGAGAACGCCCGCGCGATCGTCACGGCGGTCGCGGCGGCCCTGGTCGAGCTCGATCCGGCCAATGCCGCGACCTATCGGGCGAACGCCGGGCAGCTCCTGGAGCGCATCGACCTCCTCGACCGGCTACTGGCGGAGCAACTGGGGCCGGT
>CAZDBC010000492.1:0-1927 GCA_964503295.1 uncultured Kiloniellaceae bacterium
TCTGGAATCCGGCTTTCCAAAAGCACGCGAACGGCGCGCGCGCCCTTTCGCAGGTCATCATGGTCGCGGAGGAGCCGGCCGCCTTGGCCGGCTTCTTCGGCAAGTTGCAGGGACGCGATGTCGTCACGCCGAGCGACAGCGGAAATCGCCTGACCGTCACCACGCCGCGCGGCCAGATCGCCGTCGTGACTCCGGAGCGCTTCATCGGGCGCTTTCCCCACCTGAAGGACCCGCGCGCCCCGGCAAGTCCCTATCTGGCCGGTTATCAGTTGGAGGTCAGCGACCTCGACTCCGCGCGACGCCTGCTCGAGGGCAACGACGTGCCCTTGCGCGTCGGAAGCGATCCGGTCGGCGCGCCGACGCTGCAGGTCGGACCCGACTTCGCGATGGGCTGCGTGATCGAGTTGGTTGCGGAGGCGCGCTGAAGCGGCGCCGCCCGGCAGGGCGTCCGCAGGGCTCGTCCGGCGCCGGGCGGCGACACGCCGCTTCGGCACCGGCGATCCGCCTAGCGGCGGGCGTTCGGACGCTCGCGCGCCGCAGTCTTCCAGCGCTTGAGTTCGATGCCCACAGCCGGAATCAGGCGCTGGCCGCGAAAACGCGACTGCGCGTGCGCGCGCCGGAGCGCATACAACCGCGGCCAAAAGCGCTGCCGCGCCCGACGCATGCGAGCCATGTCGGAGCTGAATCCAGTCATGTCTTGGCCTCCTCTTTTCCCTTTTGCGGCAATCCGCGAACTATCGGCAAGTCTGCCACAGATTGCGTCCCTTGGCCTAGTTGGCGGCGCGGCCTAAACTCCGCCCGCCGATCGCCGGCCGGCATGCCGACCAGCGATACAACCAGGAAACAGCAGGAGTCGGGGAGCGGTTCCATGACGAAGAAGAAACGGTCCACCCGCGCCGGCGACGTCACGCCGGCCGCCGGAGCCACCCGCAGCGAAAGCGACTCCATGGGCAGCATCGCGGTCGCGGCCGACCGCTACTGGGGCGCGCAAACGCAGCGCTCGCTCCAGAACTTTCGCATAGGGGGCGAACGCATGCCGCCGCCCCTCATTCACGCGCTGGGTGTACAAAAGCTGGCCGCGGCCCGCGCCAATATGGCCCTCGGCGTGCTGCCCAAGCGGCTCGGCAAGGCGATTGAGGCCGCCGCCGAGGAAGTGGCCGAAGGCGCCTTGGACGATCACTTCCCTCTGGTCGTCTGGCAGACGGGATCCGGTACCCAGAGCAATATGAACGCCAACGAAGTGATCGCCGGCCGGGCCAACGAGATCCTGACCGGCAACATCGGCGGCAAGGACCCCGTTCACCCCAACGACCACTGCAACATGGGGCAGTCGTCCAACGACACCTTCCCGACCGCGATGCACATCGCCGCCGCGGTCGAGCTCGAACGGCGTACGCTGCCGGCTCTGCAGGCCTTCCACGAGGCGCTCGTGACCAAATCCAAGGCGTTCGCCAAGATCGTCAAGATCGGGCGCACCCATCTGATGGACGCGACGCCGCTCACGCTGGGCCAGGAGTTCTCCGGCTATGCCGCTCAGATCGAATACGGCATCGCGAGACTGAAATCTGCCCTGCCGCGCCTCTATCGCCTGGCCCAGGGCGGCACGGCGGTCGGCACCGGCCTGAACGCGGTGGCCGGCTTCGACAAGGCTTTCGCGGCGGAAGTCGCGGCGATCACCGGCCTGCCGTTCAAGACCGCGCCCAACAAGTTCGAGGCGCTCGCCGCACACGACGCGATCGTCGAGGCCTCCGGCCAGCTCAACGTTCTCGCCACCTCTCTTATGAAGATCGCGAACGACATCCGCCTGCTCGGCAGTGGGCCACGCTGCGGTCTCGGCGAATTGCTGTTGCCGGCGAACGAGCCCGGCTCCTCGATCATGCCCGGCAAGGTCAACCCGACGCAGGCGGAAGCCATGACCATGGTCTGC
>CAZDBC010000492.1:1937-3014 GCA_964503295.1 uncultured Kiloniellaceae bacterium
TGGCCGGTTCGAACGGCCACTTCGAGCTCAACGTCTTCAAACCGGTGATGATCTACAATCTGCTCCAGTCCGCCCGCCTGATCGGCGATGCCTGCGACTCGTTTCGAACCAACTGCCTCGACGGCCTGGAAGCCAACGTCGAGCGCATAACCGCGTTGATGAACGAGTCTCTGATGCTGGTCACGGCGCTCAACCCCCATATCGGTTACGACAATGCCGCCAAGGTGGCGAAGAAGGCCTATGCCGAGAACACCACCCTCAAGGAGGCGGCGGTCGCGCTCGGACTTCTGACACCCGAGCAGTTCGACAAGTGGGTGCGGCCGGAGGAGATGCTGGGGCCGCGCAAGCTTGCCTGATGCCGATGTCCGACAAGACATACCTGCAGCCTGAAGTGCGCAAGCGCTCCGTCTCCATCGCCGGGCACCGGACCAGCCTGTCGCTCGAACAGCCGTTCTGGGACGAGTTGAAGCGGCTGGCGTCCCTCGAAGGGCTTTCGGTCAATGCCCTGATCGAGCGGATCGACGGCGACCGCGACGCAAGGCCGCTCGCGGCGCGACCGGCCGGCAATCTGTCCAGCCGCTTGCGCATCTTCGTCCTGGAGCGTCTGCGCGAGGCAGCCCGCAATAGCGACCTTCCCGGCTGAACCCGTCGCGG
This sequence comes from uncultured Kiloniellaceae bacterium, assembly GCA_964503295.1. GTDB lineage: Bacteria > Pseudomonadota > Alphaproteobacteria > Kiloniellales > Kiloniellaceae > CAZDBC01. The sequence goes on from CAZDBC010000492.1 coordinate 2,592, forward strand.
CTCTTTCGCATCCTCCCCGCCCGGCGGTCACAGTTTTGCCACGGGCGCGCGCAGGCACGGCCCGGCCGAGCGGCCCGTAAAAAACCTTGAGACAAACCGGCCGGTGCGCGGGGTGGCAGCCGGTCGTCGCATCGCTCGGGGAGATTGCAATATGTGGTCCAAACGATCCCTGCTGCTGGCCAGCGTTTTCGGTGCGGTCGCGATCCCGGCTGTCGCGCTCGCCTTGCCATTCGCGCCGGACCTTCCAGACCAGTCCGTCGGCGACGGCGAGGGCGGGCTTGGGGGCGCCTCTTGGGCGAGCGCGGCAACGGCGGTCTGGTCGGGCGGCGAGGCGGCCGCAACGTTGCTGACCGAGGTCGATCATAGGCATCACCGGCGCGACTACGGCCCGCCGCCCTGGAATCCCTACTGGGTGCCGCCGGG
>CAZDBC010000493.1:0-3003 GCA_964503295.1 uncultured Kiloniellaceae bacterium
CAGAAAGCTGTAGCTCGATCCCTCGGCCCAGTCCTGCGCGTTCTGGCGCAGCCGGCGGCGAAAGGCGGCCCGCGTCAAGGCGTCGCTCGGCCAGGTCGGCTCCCAGGGGACGAGAAAGTCGCGGCTGCGCTCGCGAACCTCGGCCCATTGCAGCCAGTCCTTCGCGCGCGCCGGGCGCAGATAGACGCGCCCGCGGTCCAAACGCACGCCGCGCAACTGTTTGCCGCCCAGCCATGCGTTGAGCACCGGCATGTCAGGCCAGCCTGGCGGCGATCCGCTCGAAAGGTTCGAGTCTTGCCAGAGGGCCCAAGGCCGTGACGGTCGGCTTGCTGGCCAGGAGACCTTCCGCCACGCTGCGCAGCCGCGCCGCATCGACAGCCTCGATCTCGGCAACGATGCGCTCGACCGAGAGCGGTCCGCCGTGACAGAGGATCTGCTGGGCGAGCTGTTCGCAACGTGCGCTGCTGCTCTCGCGACTCATGAGGATCGAGGCCTTGAGCTGGGCCTGGGCCCTGGCGATCTCGTCCTCGGCCATGCCCTCGGTCAGCTTGACCAGCTCGTCGCAAACCACGGGCACCAGTTCGGCGATCTCACCTTCTCCCGTGCCGGCGTAGATGCCAAACAGGCCATCGTCGGTGAAGGCGGAATGGAAGGCGTGCACAGCATAGACAAGGCCGCGTTTCTCGCGCACTTCCTGGAACAGCCGCGACGACATGCCGCCGCCCAGCAGGATCGCCAGCAGCGTGATGGCGTAATAGTCGGGGTCGCGATGGCGCAGCCCCTCGAAGCCGAGCAGGATATGCACTTGTTCCAGTTCGCGGTCCTGCCGGTAGTCGCCGCCGCCATAGTGCGCGGGCTCGCTCGCCCCGTCCGGCGCCTGCGGGAGCTCGCAGAACGCTTCGCTCACGCGCCCGACAAGTTCGTCGTGGTCGATCTTGCCGGCGGCCACGACCAGCATGCGCGGCGCCGCGTAGTGACGGGTCAAATGCGCGTTCAGCGCCTCGCGGTCGAGTGCGCGCACGCTCTCGACGCTGCCCAGAACCGGCCGACCGATGGACTGGCCGGGAAAGGCCGTCGACTGGAAGTAGTCGAAGATGATATCGTCGGGTGTGTCCAGGCTCTGACCGATCTCCTGCAGAACGACCGAGCGTTCGCGCTTCAGTTCCTCGGGGTCGAAGGTGGGATGCTGGAGAATATCGGCAATAATGTCGAGCGCGAGCGGCGCGTGTTCCGCCAGGACCTTGGCGTAGAAGGCCGTGTTCTCCCGGCTCGTGTAGGCATTGAGATGGCCGCCGACCGCCTCGATCTCCGCTGCGATATCGTAGGCGCTGCGGCGCTTGGTCCCCTTGAAGGCCATGTGCTCGAGCAGGTGAGAGGTGCCATTGACGTCGGGCGCTTCGTGACGAGCGCCAACGCCGATCCACGCACCGAGCGATGCCGTCTCGACCGTCGGCATGTGGTCGCTCGCGACCGTGAGACCGCTGTCGAGCTTGGTCAGGCGCACTGTCATGTCATGGCTCCCGTCGCTGTCGCGGCCGTCTGCCCGTCCCCGAGCCGCGCGCGCAGGAAGCCTTCGACCGCGCCGAGGTCGTTGGCCAGGGTCACGTACTGCTCCGGCCGTTCGTAGAGATCGGCAAGCCGCGCGGGCAGCTCCGGGCGAAGCCCGCTCGCACGAGCCACTGCATCGGGGAACTTGGCCGGATGCGCGGTCGCCAGGACGACCATAGCCGAAACGTCGTCGCGCCGGCGGACACGCGCCGCGGCAACGCCTATGGCGGTGTGCGGATCGATCAGCCGGCCGCAGTCGTTGCGCACGCGCGCCATCTCGGCGAGCGTGCCCGAGTCGTCCAGCCGGAACCCGTCGAACAGACGACGCGCGCGCTGCACCCTGTCGGCCGGCAGCCCGAACGAGCCGCCGCGACGGAATTCGGTCATGATGCGCCCGACCTCGGCACCATCGCCGTCGCAGAGATCGTAGAGCAGGCGCTCGAAATTGCTCGAGACCTGGATGTCCATCGAGGGCGAGAGCGTCGGCACGACCTCCGAGATGGTCATGTGACCGCTGTCGAAGAAACGGGTCAGGATATCGTTGCTGTTCGAGCCGACCACGAGCTGGGACACGGGCAGGCCCATGCGGCCCGCGGCATAGCCAGCGTAGACATTGCCGAAGTTGCCGGTCGGAACGCTGAAGCCGATCGGCCGGTCCGGCGCGCCGAGCGCCAGGCCGGCCGCAAAATAGTAAACGATCTGCGCTGCCACCCGGGCCCAGTTGATGGAGTTCATGGCCGACAGGCGCACCTCGTCGCGAAAGGCCGCGTCGTTGAACATAGCCTTGAGGAGGTCCTGACAGTCGTCGAAGCTGCCGCGGATCGCCAGGCTGTGAACGTTGTCGGCCACGACGGTCGTCATCTGCCGGCGCTGCACCTCGGACACCCGGCCGTCCGGAAAGAGCACGAAGATGTCCAGCCGATGGCGGTCGCGGCAGGCCTCGATCGCGGCGGGACCGGTGTCCCCGGAGGTCGCGACGGCAACCGTCAGCCGTTCGCCGCGCCGGGTCAGCACATGGTCGAACAGGCGACCCAGGAGCTGCATCGCATAGTCCTTGAAGGCCAGCGTCGGCCCGTGAAAGAGCTCCATCAGCCAGGTGCGCGCGTCGAGCTGGACCAGGGGCGCAACGGCGCAGTGTCCGAAGCCTGCATATGTCTCGCGGCAGATCCGGCGCAGGTCGGACTCGGCAATGGCTGCGCCGACCAGAGGGCGCAGCACGGCGTGGGCAAGGTCGGCGTAGTCGAGCCCGGCCATGCGGCGCAGCTCCGCGGGGGAAAACTCGGGCCAGGATTGCGGCAGGTAGAGCCCGCCGTCCCGCGCCAGACCGGTCAGCAGGACATCGTCAAAAGCCAGCGCCGGGGCGGCGCCCCGGGTCGAAACGTACTTCATGCCTTACCCCGCGAGCCGCGCCGGAGCGCGGCGGAGCGGTAATCTAGACGGGGGACCGGGGCGCCG
>CAZDBC010000494.1:0-3001 GCA_964503295.1 uncultured Kiloniellaceae bacterium
CGCGATATGGGCGTCGGCGAGCTGAACAACGCCTACGAGGACGCGGAACTCGCCGATACGATCATGGCGGTCGGCACCAACGCGCTCGAGACCCAGACCAACTATTTCCTGAACCACTGGGTCCCCAACCTGCGCGGCTCTACGGTCTCGCGTAAGCGGGATTTGATGCCGGACGAACCGCATGCGCCGGCGCGGATCGTCATTGTGGATCCGCGGCGCACGGTCACGGTGAATGCCTGCGAGATGGAGGCCGGCACGGACAACGTGCTCCACTTGGCCCTGAACTCCGGCACCGATTTGGTTCTTTTCAATGCCATCTTCACGCATATCGCCGATCAGGGCTGGGTCGATCGCGACTTCATCGAGCAATCGACGCTGCGCGAGGGCAAGAGCCGGCCGCCGCTCTACCCGGCACGCGGCGTTTCCGAGGCCACGCCCGGCCATCTCACCAGCTTCGAGGAGGCGGTGGAAGGCTGCCGCATTTCCGTTGCGGAGGCGGCCGAGATCACCGGCCTGGATCCCGACGACATCGTCAAGGCGGCGGAATGGATTGCCATGCCGAAAGAGGGCGGCAAGCGCCGCCGGACCATGTTCGGCTACGAGAAGGGCCTGATCTGGGGCAACGACAACTACCGCACCAACGGCGCGCTCGTGAACATCGCCCTGGCGACCGGCAACGTCGGTCGGATGGGCGGAGGCGTGGTGCGCCTGGGCGGCCATCAGGAGGGCTACGTGCGCCCGAACGAGGCCCATGTCGGCCGGCCGGCGGCCTATGTCGATCAGCTCCTGATCTCCGGAAAGGGCGGCGTTCATCACATCTGGGGCTGCGACCACTACAAGACGACCTTGAACGCGCACGCCTTCAAGTCTGCCTACAAGCGGCGGACCGACATGGTGAAGGACGCCATGAACTCCGTGCCCTACGGCGACCGTTCGGCGATGGTCGACGCCATCGTGGCCGCGATTCGTCAGGGCGGTCTGTTCGCCGTCGACGTCGACATCGTGCCGACCAAGATCGGGCAGGCTTGTCACGTCGTGCTGCCCGCGGCGACCTCCGGCGAGATGAATCTCACCTCGATGAACGGCGAGCGGCGCATGCGTCTCACGGAGCGCTACATGGACCCGCCGGGACAGGCGATGCCCGACTGTTTGATTGCCGCGCGGCTCGCCAACCATATGGAACGCGTGCTGCGCGAGGCCGGCGACACCTCCTATGCGGACCAGTTCAAGGGTTTCGACTGGCAGACCGAGGAGGATGCCTTCATGGACGGCTACCATGCCAATGCGCATGGCGGCGAGCACGTCACCTACGAGCGCCTGCGCGCCATGGGGACCAACGGCTTTCAGGAACCGGCCAGCGGTGTCCAGGATGGCAGAATCGTCGGAACAGCGCGGCTCTACACCGACGGCGTGTTTTCGACGGATGACGGCAAAGCACGCTTCATGGATGCGCCCTGGCGCGGTCTTCAGGCGCCCGGAAAGGAGGCGCAGAAGAACAAGCACCGCTTCCTGATCAATAACGGCCGGGCCAATCACGTCTGGCAGTCGGCATATCTCGACGTCGACAACGACTTCGTGATGGACCGCTGGCCCTATCCCTTCATCGAGATGCACCCGGGCGACATGGGGGAGCTCGGGCTGAAGGAGGGCGATTTGGTCGAGGTCTACAACGACGCCGGCTCGACCCAGGCCATGGTCTACCCCACGCCAACGGCGCGCCGTGGCGAGACCTTCATGCTGTTCGGCTACCCGACCGGCGTTCAGGGCAATGTCGTGAGCGAAGGCACCAATGAGCTGGTAATTCCGAACTACAAGCAGACCTGGGGCGACATCCGCAAGATTGCCGATGCACCGAAGGCGGTTGCTCACCTCAGCTTCAAGTCCAAGGAGTACGGCATCGGCTGAGCCGGCGTCCCTCGTCGTCCTTCCGGCCCCCGCTTCGAAGCGGGGGCCTTTTTCTTGCCCGCGTCGCCAGTCATGTGCCGTTCAGGTCGACTCCCGGTCAGAGAGTGTCGCGAAGGGGCTTGGCGCGCCGGCCGGGCGGCGGCAGGCTGCGCGGCGGAATCGGCAGGAGAGCGGCGATGAGGACAGAGGCGCGGGTGGTGGTGATCGGCGGCGGCGTGGTCGGCTGCAGCGTGCTCTATCACCTGACGAAGCTGGGCTGGAGCGATGTCGTGCTGCTCGAGCGCGACGAGCTGACATCGGGCTCGACCTGGCATGCGGCCGGCGGCATGCACACCCTCAACAGCGATCCCAACGTCGCCAAGCTGCAGGAGTACACGATCGGGCTGTACCGCGAGATCGAGGAGATCTCCGGGCAGTCCTGCGGCGTCCACCTGACCGGCGGCATGATGCTGGCCGGCACGCCCGAGCGTCTCGATTTCCTGAAGACCGCCCAGGCCAAGGGCCGCGTCCTCGGGATGGAGACCGAGTTCATCTCCCTCGACGAGGTGAAGCGCCGCCACCCCCTGGTCGACACCGGCCACTTCCTGGGCGCGCTCTACGACCCCAACGAGGGCCATGTGGACCCCTCGGGCGTCACCCAGGCCTACGCCAAGGCCGCGCGCCTGGCCGGGGCCGAGATCGAGCGCTTCACGCCGGTCGTCGAGCTGGTGCCGGAGGCGGACGGGAGCTGGCTGGTGGTCACGCCCAAAGGCAGCGTCCGCGCCGAGGTCGTGGTCAATGCCGGTGGCCTGTGGGCGCGCGAGGTCGGGCGCCTGGTCGGGCTCGAATTGCCGGTGCTGGCCATGGAGCACCAGTATCTCCTGACAGAGCCCCTGTACGAGGTGCAGGCGCTCGATTGCGAGCTGCCGCACTGCATCGACTTCGAGGGCGAGGCCTATCTGCGCCAGGAGGGCCGGGGCCTGCTGCTCGGCACCTACGAGAAGGCCTGCGTGCCCTGGTCGGAGAAAGAGACGCCGGCCGACTTCGGGCACGACCTGCTGCAGCCGGATCTCGAGCGCATCGCGCCCAGCCTGGAGGTCGCCTTCGCGCATTTTCC
>CAZDBC010000495.1:0-2997 GCA_964503295.1 uncultured Kiloniellaceae bacterium
AGGCTCGCGCTCAGCAGGGCCTCGAGGTCGGCCTCGTCGGGCCCGGCGCCGGGCGGTAGCCAGAGCGCGGCGCCGTGGTGGCCGGGGCTGCGCACGGCCGTGCCGAGGGCCAGCGCGACGCCGCCGAAGGCGCGCGCAAAGCGCGGGAAGTGGCGCCGGTAGGCGAAGCCCTCGGGCCAGAGCCAGCGCACCGCCGGGTCGTCGGCGAAGGCGCGGGTCAGGCAGTCGAACAGGCAGGGCGCCTCGCCCAGCGAGGCGGTCAGTGCCGCAGGGGCGCAGGGCGCCACTTGTGCAGCGGTGTTCATCTCGTTTGTCCTCGAAAAGCGATATCGGCGGGACCGGCCGGCGCGCGGGGGACGCGGCCCCCGGTCCCGCGACCGCTCAGATGGGGCGGGCCTAGGCGGTCGGAAGTGAGCGCGATCACAGTCCGGTCCGGCGCGGCCGGCGGCCCGCACGCACCGGATTCGCGGTTGCCCGATTCGCGGTCGCCGGCGCAGCGGCGGGATCAGCCCTTGTCCGTCCCGGCCGGCAGCTGACGTCGGCGTATCCGGCCCTGCTCGACCACTGTGAAATGATTGTGCGCCTTATCGCCCAGCGCCAGCAGTCCGGCCACGGCGCGCTCAGCGCGCGCCTCGGGGGACAGGCCGAAAAGGGCGAGGAGAACGACGCCGTGGCTCCGGTATCCCATGCGCAGAGCCAGCTCCCCGAAATCCTTGTCCTCAGTGAGCAGAAGGCGCGGCGCCTCGTATGCGCTGTCGAGGACGGCCCGGTCGCTCTGCCCCGGCGCCGCCTCCGCAACCCAGACGATATCGAGGCCGGCGTCTCGAAGGGCGGCGACGGTCGATCCCGCGACGCATTCGTCCGCCAAGATGCGAAGCGTCACTGGGCTGCGACGATATCTTCGCCAGCGAGATAGTCGGCCGCGTAGCTCTGGGCGGCGCGGATGTCGTCCTCGGTCAGTTGAGGATAGTCCGCGAGGATCTGATTCCGGTCGTCGCCGGCACCGAGGCGGCGGAGAATCAGCTCGACGGGCACGCGGGTGCCCTTGATGACGGGCTTGCCCATCATGATCCCAGGGTCCCTTGCGATCCGTGGATGCGGCATCGTCAGGCTCCAGTCGGCGTCCGACACGAGTTTAGCCGACGCTCCCCCGCCGACCAAGCGGCGGCAAGGCGCCGGCCTCAGCGCGCGAGGGCGTAGCCCTCGCCGGCGCGCTCGGCCTGGCCGAGCAGGGTAAGGGTGCGCAGCACCTCCTCGACCTTCTTCTCGACCCGCCGGCCCTGGGCGAAGCGGCGGGCGAGCGCCGGCGCCTCGATCGGGCCGGGCGCGGCCTCCAGCAGTTCGCGGATGGCCGCGACCTGGTCGGGCAGCGCCCGGGGCAGCGCCGGCTTCTTCGCCTTGGCGTCGGCGGCGGCCAGCGCGGCCTCGATCTGCTCGGGCCTGCGCCCCGGCGCGGCCTGCCTGGGCGCCTGGAACTCCGGGCGCAGCCAGCGCACCCTGCCTTCGCGCTCCTCGGCCGCGCGCCGCCGATTGAGGGCGACCAGCCGCTCCAGCGCTTCGGCCTCGGGCAGCTCGGCCGGCCAGCCGTAGGCCTCGGCGACCGCTGCGTCGAGCGCGTCGTGGATCTCGCGCAGCACGCCGACCAGACCGGCGTCGTAGACGTCCCTCTCAGAGTCGGTGAGCGTCGCTCCGGCCCTCACCTTCTCCAACACGTTGTAGAGGCCGGTCATGGTGAGCTGTTTGTGCCGTTCCAGCACCGTTTTGCGATGAACGTCGAGCCGCTCCCCGAAGTCACGGATGCGCGCCTTTAGGCGCTCGGGCGGATCGGGAAAGGGAAAGGGATCGAAGCAGAGGCTCTTTGCATAAACCGGATCATTCCCAGCTCCGAGACGGGTTTTGGAGGCCAGCGTCCAAGTGACGTGAAATCTTGACGACAGGACGCCGAGCACAAAGGCGTCGTCGTGACCGATTACGATCAGCTTGTTGTCCGGCCGGATCGCGGCGTCGAGGAACTGGAAGAAGCGGTGCTTGGAGGTCTCGACGGTCGCGATGTAGCGCGACAGGCCCCTCAGCGCCGGACGAAACTCGCGGCGAGGTTCGCCGAAGATCCACCAGTGCTCCCGATAGCTCTTCCTATTGTTCTGCTCCCGCGCCGGCTTCACGCGGTCGGCGACCCATTGATAGACCTCCGGGAAACGGTCGCGCAGGTCGCGCTCGTCCAGGGGATAGAGGTCGATGACCTTGACGCCGCGCGGCCGGGCGGTCAGGTCGCGGCCGTTGCGGTAGTCGAGGATGTGGTTCTCGAGGCCCGGCACGCGCCCCAGTCCGAGCGCGGCTGCCTGCGCCGGCGTCACGATGAAGCCGGCGCCGTGCAGCTTGACCCCCGGGCTGCACAGGCCCTCGTTGGCCTTGAGCGGCAGAACCGAAGCCATGTCCGGGCCGATGGTGAGATCGGACCAGATCTTGCCCTCGCGTTCCCTGAGCGCGATCTTGGGCGAATCGCTATTGAGGCCAGATTCGGACACCACCTCGCGCAGCACGCCGGGCCGCTCGCCTCGCGCAGCGACCGTCATGGCGATGCGCACGGCCGCCTTGTCGGCGGCCTTCAGCCAGGGGTGGTCCGGGATCGCCATCACGAGCGAGAGCGGCTTTCTGGCGCTCATGTGGCCTTCCAGCACCCGGCGCGAGAACTTCTGGGTGATCGAGTTGGTGGTGATCAGACCGAAGCGGCGCAGCTTCCCCTTGCACAAGAGATCGGCCGCCTGGTCCCAGAAATGCATGACGAAGTCGGCGCCGCCGGGAATATGCGGACGTGCTTTCCAGGCCGCCTCGGCGTAGCCGTCGCCGAGCTCCCGGCGCATGTCCTTGCCGCCGATGAACGGCGGGTTGCCGACCACGAAGTCGGCCCCTGGCCAGGGCGCTGGGCGCGGGTTGAAATAGGTCTGCAGCTCGATGCGCGCGGCCTCGTCGGGCACCTCTTTCCCGGTGATCGGGTGC
>CAZDBC010000496.1:0-2993 GCA_964503295.1 uncultured Kiloniellaceae bacterium
GTGGTCAGGCCGCCCTCGATGTTGCCCTTGGTCGGCTGCGACTCGGAGAGGTCCGAGGTCTTGTGCGGCTCGATCACCTCGTCCATGTAGGCCTGCCAGGTCTTGAGGAACTTTTCGGCCACCTCGGGGCTGGCGGCGCGCTCGGCGCAGACCTGCTCGGCGCCGGTCAGCTCCGATGTCTCGCCAAAGCAGGTGGTGACCCCAAGCGGATCGAGCTTGTCGATCAGGTTGCCGACGGTCGGGCAGGAGCCGAGGCCCGAGGTGGTGTCGGATTCGCCGCACTTGGTCGAGATCCAGAGGTCTGAGAGCTTGCACGGCCGGCGCTGGATCTCGGAGGCCCACTGCACGTACTCCAGCGCCTTGCGCGAGGCCTCGGCGACGGTCTTGATCTCGCCGCTGCGCTCGATGGCGAAGCCGGTGACCGGCTTGCCGGTGGCGGCGATGCCCTCGACGACGCGGCCGGTCCAGCCCGGCTCGATGCCGATCACGATGCAGGCGGCGACGTTCGGATTCTTGCCGGCGCCGATCAGGGTGCGAAAGTGCAGGTCGAGGTCGGCGCCGAATTGCAGGCGCCCGTAGTGGTGGGGCAGGGCGATGCAGCCGTCGATGTTGTTCGCGACCTTCTCGCAGGCCGCGTTGGACAGGTCGTCGAGCGGCAGGATCGCCACGTGGTTGCGGATGCCGACGCGTCCGTTCTCGCGCCGATAGCCGAAGAATTCCCGGTCAGCCAGGGCCGTCATGTCACCACCTCTTGGTCTTCATGTTGTGGACGTGCACGTGGGCGCCGGTCTTTGCGTCGGCGACCATCTTGCCGATGTCGTGGCCGTACTTGATGACCGTGTCGCCGGCGGCGAAGTCGGTCAGCGCGATCTTGTGGCCGAGCGGAATCGCGTCGCGCGCGGTCATCTCGATTGTTTCGCCGGTCGCCATCTTGAGGCCCTTCAGCTTCGCGCCGGGCTCGACGGTCTCGACCACCACCACGCCGACGCTGTCCTCGTTGTCGTGAACCAGAAAATCCGGCGCGCTCATCGGCTCTTTCTCCAGGTCATGTCGTGCACTCCTTTCAGCTCAAATCTTCGCAGGCGCGACGAAGCCGGTGCGCGCCGACCGCCCGCAATCGTGCGTCACTTCGCGGTGTAGCCGCCGTCGAGGTAGAGGATCTGCCCGGTGACGTAGTCGGACGCCGGGCTGGCCAGGAAGATCACCGGACCGGCCAGGTCCTCCATGCGCCCGTTGCGGCCGATGCAGGTGCGTGCCGCGCTCTCGGCGGCGAGCTCCGTGTCCCCGAACACCGGTGCGGTCAGCTCGGTCGGGAAGAAGCCGGGCGCGAGCGCGTTGCAGCAGATGCCGTGGCGCGACCAGGCCTCGGCCATGGCCCGCGTCACCTGCGCGAGACCGCCCTTGGCCGCGCCGTAGGCAATGCCGTCGGGAAAGGCGCGCAGGGACTGCAGCGAGGCGAGGTTGACGATCCGCCCCCAGCCCTTCGTCTTCATGGCCGGCACCAGCGCCTGGGCCAGGAAGAAGGCCGAGGACAGGTTGATGTCGAGGGTGCGGCGCCACTCCTCCGGCGTGATCTCATCGGCCGGGCGGCGCGGGTTCATGCCGGCGGCGTTGACCAGAATGTCGGGCGCGCCGAAGGGCGCGGCGATCCGGCGCGCGAGGTCCGGCAGGTTGTCCAGTTCCGCGACGTCGGCAGCGCAGGCCTCGGCACGGACACCGCGCGCTATCGCCGAGTGCTGCCAGTCGGCGAGCTTTTCTGCCCGGCGCGCGACCCCGACCGTCGCGCAGCCGGCATCAGCCAGGATGTCGGCGATCGCCCGGCCGATGCCGCTGCTGGCGCCGGTCACGCAGGCGATCCGACCCTCGAGGCTGAACAACGCAGACGTCATCGCGCGACGTCGAGCTCGAAGCTTTCCTCGGGAAACCACTTGGCGAGACGGATGTCGGCGCTGCGCGCATGGCCCTCCATGCCCTCCAGGCGCGAGATGCGCGCGGTCACCTGGGCGACCGGCCGGTTGGCCTCGCGGGTCATGCGCTGCCAGGTCACGGTCTTCATGAACTTGCCGACCGACAGCCCGCCGCTGTAGCGGGCCGCGCCCTTGGTCGGGAGGATGTGGTTGGGGCCCGAGGCCTTGTCGCCGAAGGCGACAGTGGTCTCCTCGCCGAGGAACAGCGAGCCGTAGTTGCGCAGGCGCGCGAACCACCAGTCGAGGTCGGCGCAGTGCACCTCCAGGTGCTCGGCGGCGTAGTCGTCGGACAGGGCCGCGGCCGCCTCGCGCGAATCGGCGAGCGCGATCTCGCCGTAGTCGCGCCAGGCCGCCTCGGCGTTCTTGCGGTTGAGCTCCGGCAAGTCGGCGATGAAGCGCGGGACCAGTTCGGCGACCTTCTCGGCGAGCGGCCGGTCGAGCGCGATCAGCCAGGCCGGCGAGTTGTAGCCGTGCTCGGCCTGGCTGGCGAGGTCGCAGGCGACGATCTCGGGATCTGCGGTCTTGTCGGCGATGATCAGCACCTCGGTCGGCCCGGCGAACATGTCGATGCCGACCCGGCCGTAGAGCAGGCGCTTGGCCTCGGCCACGTACTGGTTGCCCGGGCCGACCAGGATGTCGACCGGGCGCCCGGTAAAGAGGCCGAAGGTCATGGCGGCGATGCCCTGCACCCCGCCCAGGGCCAGAACCGAATCGGCGCCGCAGAGGTCGAGGGTGTAGAGGATCGCCGGGTTCACGCCCTCGCCGGGCTTGGGCGGCGAGCAGGCGATGACGTGGTCGACGCCGGCGACCTTCGCCGTGGTCGCCGACATGATCGCCGAGGCGACGTGGGCGTAGCGCCCGCCCGGCACATAGCAGCCGGCCGCGCCCACGGGGATGTTGCGCTGGCCGGCGACGAGGCCGGGCAGCAGCTCGACCTCGGCCTCGCCCAATGCGGCCTTCTGCGCCTCGGCGAAGCGGCGCACCTGGTCGTGGGCGAAGCGGATGTCGTCCTTCAGGCGCTGCGGC
>CAZDBC010000497.1:0-2991 GCA_964503295.1 uncultured Kiloniellaceae bacterium
GGAGGGGGTAGTGCCATGGGCTCGCCGGTGCCATTGCCGCGCCCCTCGTGCTTCGACGCGCTCAGCATGAGGGGCGCGCGAGCCGGATGCAGGACTGAGCTTCATGCCGAAGCTCTCGATGGCCTCATCCTGAGCACCGTCGAAGGATGAGGCGAGCTCTTGTCCCGACCCCCTCCCCGACCCTCCCGTGGTCTCTTGTGGTCCCGGTCGGGCCTACGGCCCGCCTCGCCTCTTGACGGGGAGGGAGGATCCAAGCGGCCCCGCCATGGGCCTTTGTGGCCCCGGTCGGGCCTGCGGCCCGCCTCGCCTCTTGACGGGGGTGGCGCGAGGCGCGGCTCAGCCGGCGGCGCGCTCGCCCGTCTGGGCCAGGGCGGCGAGGCGCTCGCGCGCGCACAGGCGCATCGTACCCGGGCTCTGCTCGATCAGGCCGTCGGCGCGCAGGCTCTTCAGGGTGCGGTTGACGTGCACGGTGCTCAGGCCGAGCAGGTCGGCCAGCACCTCCTGGGTCAGCGGCAGCTCGTAGGCGCCGTCCGCGGCGCGGCCGACCAGGGCCAGGCGGTCGTGCAACTGGAGCAGCAGCCAGGCCATGCGCTCGCGCGCGCTCATGCGCCCGAGCGCCACGTGCTGCATGCTCATGGCCGAGAAGCTGTCGAGCACATGCCGGAACAGGGCATAGGCGACCCGCGGGCGGCCCTCGAACAGCTCGGCCAGGCCGGCGGCCGGCGCGGCCAGGAGCTGGACCTCGGTCAGGGCGGCGACGGAGTAGGGCGCGCGGTCCTGCTGCGCGGCATGAAGCCCGAAGGTGTCGCCCGGCAGCAGGATGCGCAGCACCGGGCGGCGGCCGTCGGCGAGCAGGAGGTACTGGATCAGCCAGCCGCGCCGGACCAGGAAGATGCGCTCCGCCGCCTCGCCCTCTGCGACCGGCTCGCTGCCCGGCGCGCAGCGCAGGCGCTCGACGAAGAGATGGCGCAAGAGGCCGCGCGCGCTGCCCGCGCGATGCACTTCGGTCCCATCGGACACTGTTCGCCGCCACTCCCGGGATGGCGGGCGCAACCCGCCCATTTTCGTCTGCGAGAGCTTCGTGGCGGCAAAGCGGCGCCGCACCCTTAGCTGCCCTTTGTTGGTGCCGTTCAGAAATGATTAAGGGCTGCTTAGCTCGCGCATCGGTCGAAGGCCAATTACATAAGTTAACAGTGATGCGCGATCGACCGGCGAGGCGGGCTGCCGCCCGGCGTCCTCAGCCGGCGAGGCGGACGGCCGGCGACGGGGCGGCGGCCGGCAGGGGCTCGGCGCGCGGCAGGCGCAGGGTCACGGTGGTGCCCTGCCCGAGGGCGCTGTCCAGGGACAGGCTGCCGCCGTTGCGCTCGGCGAGCTGGCGCGAGATCGGCAGGCCGAGGCCGACGCCACCGTGCGAACGGGCGAGATCGGCCTCGACCTGGGCGAAGGGCTCGAAGACGTGCGCCTGCTGCTCGGGCGCGATGCCGATGCCGCTGTCGGCGACGCGCAGCACGACCGCCTCGCCCTCGCGGGCGTATTCGAGCGCGACATGGCCGCCGGCGGGCGTGAACTTGACCGCGTTGCCGAGCAGGTTGAGCAGAATCTGGCGCACGGCGCCGGGGTCGGCGAAGATCTCCAGGGCGCGCCCGGGCGCGGGCGCGCGCAGCTCGACGCCGGCGGCGGCGGCCTGCTCGGCGGTCAGGCGCAAACACCAGGCGACCAGCTCGCGCAGGTCGAAGCGCTCGGGCACCGGCGCGCGCTGGTCGATCTCCAGGCGCGAGAAGTCGAGCACCTGGTTGATCAGGCCGAGCAGATGGCGGCCGCTGTCGTGGATGTCGCGGACATAGTCGGCGTAGCGCGCCGGCTGGACCGGCCCGAGCGCGCCTTCGACGATCAGCTCGGCGAAGCCGATGATGGCGTTCAAGGGCGTGCGCAGCTCGTGGCTCATGTTGGCCAGAAAGGCCATCTTGGAGCGGTTGGCCTCCTCGGCCTGCTCGAGCGCCTCGCCCAGGCGCTCGAAGCTCCGGCAGTTGCGCCGGTGCTCGGCCAGCACGCGCTCGACGCAGTCGGCCAGGTCGCGCAGGATCGCCGCCTCGGCCGGGCCGAGCCGGCGCGGCGCCCGGTCGATGGCGCAGAGCGTGCCCAGGCGCGCGCCCTCGGCCGAGCGCAGCGGCGCGCCGGCATAGAAGCGGATGCCCGGCGCGCCGAGGACCAGCGGGTTGTCGGCGAAGCGCGGGTCGGCCACGGCGTCCTCGACCACCAGCAGCTCGTCGCCGTGGACGGCATAGGCGCAGAAGGCCTGGTCGCGCGGCGTGCCCTCGGCAGCGAGCCCGACCCGGGCGAGGAAGCGCTGCTCGCTCTCGTCCACGATCGAGACCAGCGCGATCGGCGCATCGAGCAGCCGCGCGGCGGTGCGGGCGATGGCCGAGAGCGTCTGGTCGTTGGCCAGGGTCCAGAGGCGGCAGTCCTCGAGGATGCGCAGGCGCTCGGGCTCGTCGGGCGGCAGGGCGGCTGGCGGCATCGCAGGCGTCTCCGGCTAGATGTTCGCAGACAAGCTCTTGAACGGACGTCGTGTTTTCGTTTCACGGCAAGACTGGGATAAATGTCCTAAACAATTGTTAGTTTCACGCAGCGAGACCGCCGCGGGGCGCGCGCGGACCGCGCGGGCCGCTTTGGGGGCGGCGCTGCGGCCGGACGGGGCAGGCGGACGGGGCGCCGGGCGTTTTTAATGTTGCCTGTTCGTTCTCGTCGGCTAGGCTTGCTCTCAGGCGCCCACCGCGCCGCCGGCACCCGCGTTCCCCCCGCGCGGCCGTGCCCCAGGCGGGCGGTGGAGAACGCGCCCCCGATCACCAGGGCCCGCCCGCACGCCTGCGCCAGGACGGCCAGGGCGCGGGCGGCCCGCCCGGGGAGCGCGGCGCCGCAAGGGCGCGCCTCCTCGGGACCAACCTGCCGCCCGAGGAGGCGCCGCCCCCCATGCACTATCGTCCCCCGCCC
>CAZDBC010000498.1:0-470 GCA_964503295.1 uncultured Kiloniellaceae bacterium
AGTTGCGGGGTCGGCTGACCGAACTGGGCACCGGGCCGCAGCCGGCCGTCCTGAGCGTCGCCGTCCGGCTGCTCCGCGAGGCCCAGGTGGCCGGCGAACCCACGGCCTGGGTCACCACCGCCGGCGTCGCCTTCCACCTCTGGGAACGCCTGCCCTATCAGAACGCCCTGTGGCACGGCTTCGTGCTGGCCGGCGCGGCCTGCCACTGGGTCGCGGTGCTGGCGCTGCTCGCCGGTTGACGCAGTCGTGATCGCGCTGGCCCGGGGGCGGCGCTGGCGGCGGCGCGCGTTCGCTGGCTAGGATCGGCTCCATGCCCGAGAGCCTCTACAGCTACATCTGGAGCATCGACCGGCGCCGGCAGGTCCTGCTGATCGTCCTGACCGTCCTGGTCTTTCCGCTGTCGATGCTGCCGCTGGAGCTGCAGCGGCGCATCGTCGACGGCGCCATCGCGGGCGAGGATCTCGACCTCC
>CAZDBC010000498.1:480-2989 GCA_964503295.1 uncultured Kiloniellaceae bacterium
CGGCGGCTATCTCGCCTACATGGTCGTGCACGGCGTCCTGAAGTTCCTGATGAACCTGCAGCGCGCGCGCATCATCCAGGAGGCCTCGTCCCATCTGCGCGAGGCCGTCTATCACTGCATCTATGCGGTCGTCCCGCCGCAGCGCTGGCACAAGAAGGACGGCCCGCCTATCGACCAGGGCACCGTGGTCTCCATGCTCGCCGCGGAGGCGGAGAAGATCGGGCAGTTCGTCGGCGGCAGCTTCTCGACCCCGATCCTGCAGGGCGGCACCATGATCGCCGTGCTCGGCTACATGATCTGGGTCGAGCCGGTGGTGGCTCTCATCGGCCTGGCGGTCTATTCGCCGCAGATGATCATCATCCCGCTGATGCAGCAGCGCATAAACCGGCGCAACCAGGACTATGCCGAGGGCGTGCGCGAGCTCGGCGACTTCGTGGTCGAGAACGCCGAGGCCGCCCGCGAGTCGCGCGAGGTCCCCGCCCCCTTCAGCGCCATCGTGGAACGGATGTTCGACGCCAAGATGAGCGCCCAGCGCATGAAGTTTCTGATGAAGTTCATCCGCAACTTCATCAACCACCTGGCGCCGCTCAGCATCCTGGTGGCCGGCGGCTGGCTGGTCATCCGCGGCGAGACCCAGCTCGGCACCATCGTCGCCTTCCTGTCCGGCTTCGAGCGCCTGAGCACGCCCTGGAGCGAGCTGATCGCCTTCTACCGTGAGGTGTCCAACGCGCGCATGAAGTATCGCATGCTGATCGACGCCTTCCCCGCGCCGCCCGCGGACGCCGCGCCGCCCCCGCCGCCGCCGGAGTGACCGTCGGCGGCGGGGCGGCGGGGGCGGCGGTCCCTCCCGTCCGGCAGGGTCCGACCTTATTTTCGTCCCGCCGCGATTTTTTCCTGGAATTCGCCTTGGGAATCGACTACTTGACCCCTGCCCAGTTCGCACGTGCCTGTGGCCGTCCGTGAAGATCAGGGCGCTCCCCGCCGGGGACGCCGACGGCTTGAAGCAACGACGTAGAGGGCTTTTTTGGTCTCTGCCGGCATTCCAACCGCCGGCGAAACTGAAGAGGCACGATACATCCTTGCCGGCAGTGCGGTACGGGCTCTCCCGTTCCAATCCAAGGCGTTTTCCGATGCCTTCGCCGCCGTGACGGCGGCGAAGGCGACTGCCCTGCGGGCGGCCTTCGACGCCCGGCACCGCTTCCGCCCCGGTGCCGGCCCGGCGACGGCCGCGCGGGCGTTCGATCAGACCGGGACGGGAGACCCGCCATGACCGACCGCATCCGACGATTCCTCAGCGAGGCGCGCCCCGCCACGCCCTGCCTGGTGGTCGACACCGAGGTGGTGCGCGACAACTACCTGGCTTTCGCGCACGCCCTGCCCGACACGCGCGTCTTCTACGCCGTCAAGGCCAACCCGGCACCGGAGATCCTGAAGCTGCTGGCCGAACTCGGCTCCTGCTTCGACTGCGCCTCGCCGGCCGAGATCGCGCTGGCGCTGGCCGCCGGCGCCGACCCCGAGCGCATCTCCTACGGCAACACCATCAAGAAGGAGAGCGACATCGCGCTGGCCCATGCCCAGGGCGTGCGCCTCTTCGCCGTCGACTGCGAAGCCGAGGTCGAGAAGGTCGCGCGCGCCGCCCCCGGCGCCGCGGTCTTCTGCCGCATTCTCAGCGACGGCGCCGGCGCCGACTGGCCGCTGTCGCGCAAGTTCGGCTGCGATCCCGCGATGGCGGTGACAGTGCTCGAGGGAGCGCACCGCGCCGGGCTGGAGGCCGCCGGCATCTCCTTCCACGTCGGCTCGCAGCAGGGCGACCTCGGCGCCTGGGACCGGGCGCTCGCCGCCGCCGCGCAGATCTTTCGCGAGATGGCGCTGCGCGGCATACAGCTCCGGCTGGTCAACATGGGCGGCGGCTTCCCGGCCCGCTACCTCAAGGAGGTGCCCGGCGTGCCGGCCTACGGCGAGGCGATCTTCGGCGCCCTGCGCCGCCACTTCGGCAACCGCATCCCGGAGACCATCGTCGAGCCGGGGCGCGGCATGGTCGGCGACGCCGGCGTGATCGAGACCGAGGTGGTGCTGATCGCGCGCAAGTCCGAGGACGATCCCCTGCGCTGGGTCTACCTCGACATCGGCAAGTTCAACGGCCTCGCCGAGACCATGGACGAGGCGATCCGCTACCCGATCCGCTCGGCGCGCGACGGCGAACGCGCCGCCCCTTGCGTGCTCGCCGGGCCGACCTGCGATTCGGTCGACGTGCTCTACGAGCGCACGCCCTACGAGCTGCCGGTCTCGCTGCAGATCGGCGACCGCCTGCTGATCGAGGCCTGCGGCGCCTACACCACGACCTACGCCTCGGTCGGCTTCAACGGCTTCGCGCCCTTGACGTCCTACGTGATCTGAGAGGAGACCGGACCGGCGAGCGGGCGTCGCGACCCCCCTCCCCGGCCCTTCCCCGCGAGCGGGGGAGGGGGAAAGCAAACCTCCCCCTTCAGGGGGAGGTCGGCGGCCGAAA
>CAZDBC010000499.1:0-2973 GCA_964503295.1 uncultured Kiloniellaceae bacterium
GGCCGCGCGCGTCGACTTTGCCAAGTACGCCAACGCCGGCGCGCGGGTGGAGAACCTCATTCCGCTCGCCCAGGGCGGCCTGACGCGCCGTCCGGGCACCCGCTTCGTCGCGGAATTGAAGTCCGGCACCGCCATGGCGCGGCTGTTGAACTTCGAGTTCTCGACCGAACAGGCCTACGTCTTCGAAGCCGGCGAGTCCTATTTCCGCTTCTACCGCGACCAGGCGCAGATTCTGGTGCAGCCGACCGACGCGGTCGTCGTCAATGGCTCGTTCGACGGCGGCATCGTCGGTTGGAACGATCTCTCGGAAGGCAATGCCTCGATCTCCTCCGACGCCGGCGCCGATCTCATCGCGCAGAGCGAAGGCACCCGCATCGGCGACCTGACCGGCAACGGCGGCCTGGCGGCGGCCTTCGACGGCAACAAGTCGCAGATCGGCGGCCAGTGCGCCGGCACCGGCGGTGCCGGCAGCGAGGCCGCGAGCGGCTTCGTCGGCAAGGACTGGGGCAGCGGCACGACGCGCACCCTCGGCCGGGTCAAGGTCTGGAGCTCCTCCAACAACGGCTTCGTCGCCAACGCCGATCCCGGCACGGTGACGGTCTCGGTCGAAGGCTCCAACGACTCCGCGACCGGGCCCTGGACCGAGTTGGGCAGCAAGGCGGTCGCCGATACGGACGGGCTTGTCACGGTCGAGTTCGGGCCCGACGACATCGACCAGTCGACAGCCTACCGCTACCACATCGTGCGGCTGACGCTCGGCACGGCCGGCCTGCTGCGCATCGGCGAGGTCGAGTTCTACGAGCCGAGCGGCGGCGACCGTCTGGCGCTCAACGCGACCGGCAGCGACAGGGCGCATGCCGAGCAGGCGGTGGCGACGACAGCCGTCGGCCAGGAACACGTCATCGCCTTCGAGGTGATCGGCGCGCCGGGCGACAGCATCACCTTTCAGGTCGGCACGACCTCCGGCGGCAACCAGCTTCTGGCCGATTTCGAGGCTCAGGTCGGCTACCACGTCGTCGCTTTCACCCCCGACGCCGTCCCGTTCCATGTCCAGTTCGTCAACACGCGCGGCAAGACGATCTTCATCGACGAAGTGGCCCTGCTGGGCAGCGGCGCCGGCGCCGCCGTGCCGCTCGAGCTGGCGACGCCCTACGGGCAGGACAGCCTGCGGCGGCTGAAGTGGGCGCAGTCGGCCGATGTCATGTACATCGCCTGCGGCGCGTGTCCGCCCAGGAAGCTCGAGCGCCGCGGCAACACCACCTGGTCGCTGGTCCGCGTCGACTTTCAGGACGGGCCCTGGCTCGACGAGAACAGCGACGACGACCTGACCCTGCAGCCGGGCGCAACGACCGGCAAGGGCATCACCATCACGGCCGCCGGCGGGCACACGCCCTTTCGCGACGGCGACGTCGGCAGGCCCGTGCGCATCAGGCATTCCGCGACCTGGGGCTGGGCCGTGATCGTCAAGGTGCTGAGCCCGACCCAGGTGGAAGCCGACGTGCGTCGAGACTTCGGCGGCACCGGCGCGGCCGCGGCCTGGCGGCTCGGCGCCTGGAACGATGCGGACGGCTGGCCCTCGGTGGTCAACTTCTTCGAGCAGCGCCTGATCTGGGCCGGCTCGAACGCCAGGCCGCAGACGTTGTGGTTCTCGCAGTCGGCGGACATCGAGAACATGCGTCCCGACAGCCTGGAGTCGGGCGCGATCGACGTGCAGGACGACGACGCGCTGGACTACACCATCGCCGCCGATCAGGTGAACCGAATCGTCTGGCTGTCGCCGGGCCGCCAGCTCGCCGTCGGCACCTCCGGCGGCGAATGGACCGCCGCCTCGGACGGGCCGGTGATCTCGCCCAACGACATCGTGGTCAAGCGCCAGTCGACCAACGGCTGCGCCGACGTCATGCCGCTGCGGATCTCCTCGGTCGTGCTGTTCCTGCAGCGCGCCCGGCGCAAGCTGCGCGAGTTCGTCTTCGCCTTCGAGACCGACGGCTTCGCCACGCCCGACCTTACCGTTCTGGCCGACCACGTGACCGAAAGCGGCATCGTGGAGCTGGCCTGGCAGCAGGAGCCGGACAGCCTGGTGCACTGCCTGCGTGCCGACGGCACGATCGCCAGCCTGACCTACCGGCGCGAGCAGGAGGTCGCCGGCTGGTCGCGCCAGCTTCTGGGCGGCAGCTTCGAGGGCGGCCCGGCGGTGGTCGAAAGCCTCGCGGCCGTGCCCGGAAACGTTGCCGGCGGCTCGGGCGAACGCGACGAGCTCTGGCTGCTGGTCAAGCGCACCGTCGCGGGCGCGACCCGGCGCAGCATCGAGGTCATGGCCGGCGCCTTCGAAGGGCCGGCGCGCGATCTCTTCGACGACGCGGCGGCCTTCGAGGCGGCGGTGCGCGCGCGGCAGGCCGCGGCCCTCTATCTCGACAGCGCCCTGGCCTACGACGGCCCGCCGGCAACGGTGCTCTCGGGGCTCGATCACCTGGAAGGCGAGACGGTCAGGATCCTGGCCGACGGCGCGCTGCATCCCGACCGGGTGGTGAGCGGCGGCCAGGTCACGCTCGATTTCGCGGCGAGCAGGGTGCAGGTCGGGCTGGCCTACCGGCACAGCTTCCTGTCGCTCAAGGCCACCGCCGGCGCCGCGGCCGGCAGCGCGCTCGGCAAGGTCAAGCGCATCCACGCCGTGACGGCCATCCTGCTGCACAGCGCGGGCGTCCTGATCGGTACGCGCGAGCGCCTGACGCCGCTGCCGCTGCGCCGCGTGGCGCAGCCGATGGACGCGGCCGTTCCGCTCTTCACGGGCGAGTACCGCGTCGCCTTCGAGGGCGAATACGGGCGCGACCCGCGCCTGCGCGTCGAGGGCGACGCGCCGCTGCCCTTTACCCTGCTCGCGCTGGCGCCGGAGCTGAAGACCAATGAACAGGTCTGAAGGGCTGCGCCTCGTGCGTTTCCGGCCGGCCCATCTGCGCGATCTGGAACCGCCGG
>CAZDBC010000500.1:0-2972 GCA_964503295.1 uncultured Kiloniellaceae bacterium
TAGCGCCGGAACGGAAACTGATCGGAATCGAGATTGGACTTGTTGAAAGCGAAGCGGAAGAGGTCGCGGTCGTCGTAGTCGGTGAAGACCTGGCCTTGCCGGATCATGTCGGCGACCCGCCGCTGGAAGGGCGTGTAGCCGCCGGGATCGAGCTCCGGCAGAGGGCCGTATCCTAGTTCCTTGGACAGCCGATCTAAACCGTGGTCCCGCATGACGGCCAGATGATCGTTTGTCGGCCAATTGAGCCAGTCGTCCACCACGCCGCCGCCCGGCCGTAGATTATGCTTGTGATCGCCGGTCAGGTTCTTGTGGTCCAGCTTGGTCCAGATCTCGGCGACAAGCCCATGCGGCACCTCGACGCCGGCTTTGGCCGCAAGCAGGGCGATGGTTCCGTGCGGATCGGTCAGCAGGTTCTCCCAGCGCATGGCGATATAGTGATCGCGGACCTCAAGGAATTCTTCGAAGTAGCGACGATAGAAGCTGACAATGCCGCTGAAGAAATCGAGATCGGTGAACTTGTAGTATGCGAGCCACGTCCGCAGGTCGTGATTGTCGCGCTCCGGCGGGATGAAGCGCTGGATGTACTCGCTGGTCAGGGCATTGATCGAGAGGCAAGAGGAGACAACGCACCCTCCCGGGTGGCGAAGAGATGCGAACTTGGTGCAATCGGTATAGGCGGGGTGTTGGAGCCACCGTTTTGGTGCGCTGTGCGAATGCAGGACCTCGTCGTGATCGAGCACCTGCCGGGGGTGGGCCGTGACGAGCGAGAAATCGCCCCGACCGCGCACGCCGATGTACTTGCGAAAGCAGGCTTCATCGGACTCGCGCTCGCTCAGCCATTTCGGACCCCCGGTCAATTTGCGGAAGTTCGGGCTGTAAATGAGGTCCGTGCTGATTCCTTCATCTCGGAATCGGTTCACGACGGCATCGGCCACCGTGTCGCCAAGGCTGTCGACGACCCGCCCCAGCATGCGCTGGCGAATGTCACGTTTGCCCGGCCGCAATGGAACGAAGTGAATAACCACGCTGCACAGCAAGGTGAATCCGCTGCGCGGCGAGCCGATCACCAGGGGGCGAAGCGGTCGGCTGTTGCCTGAAGACGACACGGCTTCGGGTTTCCTTTCCGATTCGCTCGGCGAATTCTATCCGCAGGATCGGCCAGCTGGCGACAGTGCCGCCTGCTTCCGTGCCAGCCGTTGATAGAGCGCCCGCCCTCGGGCGTCGGCATTGCGCTCGCGAATCTCCGGATGTGCCAGCAGGAAGGCGAGGATGTCCTCGGTCGTGAACGCCGGGTCGGCCGGGTAAAGAGCATCATAGACCGCCGCGATCATCGCGTAGTCCTCGGGCGTGTCGAGCGTCCAGCGCAGCGCCGAGAGGTCGTTCGCTTGAGTCAGCGATCCCAGGCGGTAGCGTGCCGGCTGGCGGTGGATGAATGGGGTGACGTGTTCGCGCTGGTCCGGCGCCTGTGCTTCCCGCCAGGCCTCGGTCAGCGCGGCGAAGGTCGCGATCTCGCAGTCGAGACCGACCGGGAAGCGCCGTTCGAGCGCGTTGCTCGTGTAGTCGTAGCCACCTGCGAGATGGAACGCGATGAGGCGGTCGATGACGCGCCAGTCGGTCAGCGGACAGTCCGCGGTCAGCCGCACGACCTGTTCGGGCCGGTGGGGCAGGGCGGCCATGTAGAAGCGGTCGAGCACGTTATCGAGGCTGCCGCGAAAGACGTCCTGACCGAGGGCATCGCAGAGCGCGGCGACCGGGTCGTCGCTCGGCTGCTCGCTGGTCGCGACGATCAGGCGGTCCCAGCCGCCCACCCGGGACAGGCGTTCGAGCTGGCGCTGCAGGGACGGCGCGCCGGCCAGCGGCAACAGGACCTTGCCCGGCAGTCGGGTCGAGGTCGTGCGCGTCTGCACGATCCCGAGAATCACGCCTCGAGCTCCGCGCGCAGAGGGGCCGCACCCTCGGGGCAGACGGCCTCGGCTTGTGCAAAGAGTCCCTCTGCGGCCGCTGCATCGCCGCGCCGCAGCTCCTCGCCCGCATCCCACACCAGGGGCAGAACGACGTTCGCCAGGAAGAACTCGGGCTCGGACAGACGCAGACCGGCCGCCTCCAGGCACGCAGCGACGGTCTCGGGGCTGCAGTCCGCTTCCGGGACCAGGCCGAGGCGCCCGCGCAGATAGGGGCGCACCGCCCGCGCCAGACGGAAGTCGGCGACGCCGCGCCGGTCGGTCCGCACGCGCTGGACGTAACGCAGATAGGCCGCATGGGCCTCGCCTTCCAAAAAGTCCTGGTTGAGCTCCGAATGGCTATGCAGCAAAGGCAGGATTTCGGTCAGGTACCAGGGCCACTGCCCGACGGCCCGGGACAGAAGGTCGAGAGCCTTGCGGCGTGCGGCCCGGTCGGCGCGCACGTCGGGGTCGGCCAGCCGCGCCAGGCCTAGCCGCTGCATGGCCGCGAAGTTTTCCGGCGCGAGGTCGAGCGCGAGAGCGGCCAGTTCGGCCGCGTCCGCCCATTGACCCGAGGCGGCGCGGCGCAGGGACAGCCAGGAGCCGACTCCCGAGAGGAGAAGGCGCGTGGGGTCGGAGCCGCGGCGTGCACCCGGCGTGCCGGCGCGGCGCAGGGCATCGAGCACGACTGCATCGCCGTACAGGGCTTCGCTGACGAAGTCCCGGCGCAGGTTGTTGCTGAGCCAGAAGTCGAAGAAGATCAGCCCGTCGGTCGGATCGCCGGTGATGTTGTCGCGCGCCGCCCAGAGCCGCGCGAGGAGCGTTTCGGCAGCATCGATATTGCCCGCCTTGAGCCAGAGCAGGCCGGCCAGCAGGGCCGGGCTCAACGTCCTGATCGCCGTATGGGTCGGCGGGGCCGCCTGGTTTGCGAGAGCGCGCAGACGCGGCCAGTCATCCGCGTCGATCGCCAGAGTTGCCTCGGTCACTATGCTCTTGATCGCATGGTCCGGTGCGGCCGGGGCGGCCAGCAGC
>CAZDBC010000501.1:0-2968 GCA_964503295.1 uncultured Kiloniellaceae bacterium
GCCGCGCCGCGGAACGCCGGTGCCCAAGGCCTTGGCGCAGGCTTCCTTGGCCGCGAACCGCTTGGCGTAGCTGGCGGCGCGCTGGCGTCGGCGGTCGGATTTGGCGCGCTCGACCTCGGTGAAAACCCTGCGGGTAAAGCGCTCCCCATAGCGTTCCAGCGTGCGCTCGACCCGCCGGATGTCGATCAGGTCGTTGCCGAGCCCCAGAATCATGGTCGGGTGATCATGGTCGGGTGATCATGGTCGGGCGATCATGGCCGGGCAGCGCTCAGGCGCTGCGCACGCCGGCACCTTCCGCGCGTGCCTGAGCTATGAGGGAGCGCATGCGCCGGATCGCGCTGTCGAGACCGCTGAAGATTGCCTCGCCGATCAGGAAGTGCCCGATGTTGAGCTCAACGATGGTCGGAATGGCCGCAACCGACCCCACGCTGTCGAAGGTGAGACCGTGGCCGGCGTGGCACTCCAGGCCGAGACGCTCGGCCTCCCCGGCGGCGGTTACTAAACGATTCAACTCCAGCGTGCAGTCAGGGCCCTCGGGGTCTTCAATAAAGGCCTCGCAATAGGCGCCGGTATGCAGTTCGACGACCGGCGCCCCGATCGCCGCCGCCGCCGCCAACTGATCGGACTCGGGGTCGATGAACAGCGAAACCCTGATGCCGGCCCCGGCCAGCGCGCCGACGAAGCGTCGCAGTTCGATGGCGCCGGAAACGACGTCCAGCCCGCCCTCCGTCGTTACCTCCTCGCGCTTTTCCGGCACCAGACAGACGGCGTGCGGCCGATGCCGCAAGGCGATGCCCAGCATCTCCTCGGTTGCCGCCATCTCCAGGTTGAGAGGCAGGCTGAGCTGCGCCATCAAGCGGGCAATGTCGTCGTCGGAGATGTGTCGCCGATCCTCGCGGAGATGGGCGGTGATCCCGTCGGCACCCGCCGCGGCGGCGACAACCGCGGCGCGAACCGGGTCGGGATGGCGTCCGCCGCGGGCGTTCCTGATCGTCGCCACGTGATCGATGTTGACGCCCAGACGCGGGGGACCGTCCATCACTGCCTCCTCACCGGCGCAGCGGCAAAACACCGCCGTCCCTGTGATCCCGTAGGGTAGCCGGGAAAATCGTTGGGGCAAGGCCCTAACTGGCCGCCGACCCCAGGTCGTCGCCGGCCGCACGCTGCTGCTTGCGATTCCTCGCCGTGGGGCGGCAGGCCGCCCCCGTGCCCATACCGGCGGCGCGGACCCTGTGCGCCTTGAAGCCGGCCCGCCCCTCCTCGGCCGTGGGGGCGGCCTCGGTCCGCCGGCGCAGGCGGCGGATGCGGGCCGCCTGATAGGTCGCAACCATGCGCTTGACCGGATAGTAGGTGGCGAAAAAGGCGGTGGTGGCCATCGGAACGCCGCCGACGGTCATCGGCCAGATGATCAACAAGGGGTTGCTCGCCATGTCCTCGAAAGTCACCTCGGTCGGCAGGTGAAAGGTTCCGACATCGCCAAGCAGCCAGCGGCCCAAAGCATAGATCCAGGCCCAGATCATCGGAAAGGTCCAGGGATTCCCGACCACGGTCCCGACCGCCGCGGCGATCAGGTTGCCGCGCAACAGGTAGGCGAGGCCGCAGGCGAGCAGGAAATGCAGTCCCATGAACGGCGTGAAGGAGACCGCAACACCCGAAGCCACGCCGGCCGCGATGCTTTCGGGCGTACCCGGCAGACGCCTGATGCGGTGGGCGAGATAGGACGAAAAGCGCCACCAGCCGCCCTTGGGCCAGAGGATGCGCCACAGGCGGCGATGGAAACTCAAACGGGTCCGACGACCGAACACGGCGGTCTTCCGCCCTCAGGCGCCCGACATGGCGCCGGGTTCGGCGCCAATGACCCGTGCCGACGGCCTACCAGGCAGCGTCGCCGAAGCTTCGGCCGCCCGATCCCGGCCGCACGGCGTATGGGAGGGCACGGCCCAGGGCCAACCGTACTGGCAAATACACGGAGTCATCAGCTCCTTAACCGCGCGCCCGGTCGACCGACGTGATGGCCGGCATGGTGCGCAGCGCGGCAATGATGTTGGCCAGATGCTTCACGTCGGTGACCTCGACGTCGATCAGCATTTCGAAGAAGTCGAGCGAGCGGTTGGTGATCTTCAGGTTGCTGATGTTGCCGTGGTTCTTCCCGATCACCGTTGACAGCTCGCCCAGACTGCCGGGCTCGTTGGCCAGCACGACCTGAATGCGGCCGGTGTGGGGGCTGCCTTCAGCGTCGCCGGTGTCCCAGGCCACGTCGACCCAGCGCTCCGGTGTCTGCTGAAAGGATTCCAACGTTTCGCAGTCGATCGTATGAATTGTGACGCCTTTGCCCGTGGTCACGATGCCCACGATGCGGTCGCCGGGCAAGGGATGGCAGCAATTGGCGTAGTGCACCGCCATGCCGGGGATGAGGCCACGGATCGGCAAGGCGTCCTTGGTCTTGGCGGAGCGCTTGCGCGCTCGGGCGATCGGCACCACCTTCTGCGGCTTGGCCGACTCGCGCACGCCCGGTACGGCGGCCTCCAGCACCTCTCGCGCGGTCAGGTTGCCGCGCCCGACCAGCACGAAGAGATCGGGCAAGGCGTCGCAGCGGAAGCGCTTGAGGACCCCGCCGAGCGCCTTTTCGGTCATCTCGTAGCCCTCCTGGCGGAAGGCCTTCAGGATAAGTTGGCGGCCCAGTTCACTGTACTGCTCGCGCTCCTTCAGGCGAATGAAGCGGCGGATGCGCGCCTTGGCCTTGCCGGTAACGACGAACTGTTCCCAGTCCGGCGAAGGCGTCTGGGCGTTGGACGTGATGATCTCGACCTGGTCGCCGTTGTTGAGCTGGCTGCGCAGCTGGACCAGCCTGCCGTTGACCTTGGCGCCGACGCAGGTGTCGCCGACCTCCGAATGGACCGCGTAGGCGAAGTCCACCGGCGTCGCACCGCGGGGCAGGGAGATCAGCATGCCCTTGGGCGTGAAGCAG
>CAZDBC010000502.1:0-2964 GCA_964503295.1 uncultured Kiloniellaceae bacterium
AGCGCCAGCGCATCGGCATCGCACGCGCGCTGGCGCTCCGGCCCGAACTGGTGATCTGCGACGAGCCGGTCTCGGCGCTCGACGTCTCGATCCAGGCGCAGATTCTCAACCTGCTCAAGGACCTGCAGACCGAGCTGGGCCTGACCTACATCTTCATCTCGCACAACCTCGCGGTGGTGCACTACATCGCTGACCGGATCGCCGTGATGTGCCGCGGGCGGCTGGTCGAGCTGGCGGACCGCGACGCGATCTTCAAGAGCCCGGTGCATCCCTACACCAAGGCGCTGCTCAACGCGGTGCCGTTCCCCGACCTCGACCGACCGCTCGACTTTTCGGCGATAATGGAGGAGCGCGCGTCGGAGCCGGAGCGCTGGCCCGCGCCCTTCACCATCGACTCGGACGCTGAGACCGGCTGGCACGAGGTCGAAGCGCGCCACTTCGTGCGCGCGGCCGCCCGCGCGAACCCCAGGGAGCTGGTCGCATGATCCTGCGGCATGTCGTGCTGGTGACCGCAATGGTGCTCGCGGCGGTGCCCGCGCGCGCGGAGCAGCAGTGGCAGGAATCGCCGGCGCTGGCCGAGCGGGTGGAGAAGGGCGAGCTGCCGCCGGTCGCGGAGCGCCTGCCCGAGAGCCCACGCGTCGTGAAGTTCGACGAGTGGCGCGAGCTGGGCCGCTACAGCCCGGGCCCCCTGACCATGGTGATGGGGCAGGACAAGGACATCCGGATGATGGTCGTCTACAGCTACGCCCGGCTGGTCGGCTACGACGAGGATCTGGAACTGGTGCCCGACATCCTGCGGGACATCGAGGTGGAGGAGAACCGGATCTTCACCTTGCACCTGCGCCCCGGGCACAGATGGTCCGACGGCCACCCGTTCACGGCCGAGGACTTCCGCTATTACTGGGAGGACGTGGCGACCCATGAGAAACTGTCGCCCTTCGGTCCGCCACGGGACCTGCTGGTCGATGGCCAGCGGCCCGAGTTCGAGGTGCTCGACGAGTACACGGTGCGCTATACCTATCCCGAACCGCACCCGACCTTCGTCGCCCAGCTGGCCGGTGCTTCCCCGCGCTTCCTTTACCGCCCGGCGCACTACCTCAAGCAGTTCCACGCCAAGTACACGCCGATCGAGGAGCTGAACGAGAAGGTCATCGACGAGGGCGCGCGCGGCTGGGAGGGTCTGCACAACCGGCTGGACAACCAGTACAAGTTCAACAACATCGATCTGCCGACGCTGCAGCCCTGGGTGAACACAATCGAGCCGCCCTCGCAGCGTTTCGTGTTCGAGCGCAACCCCTACTATCATCGCGTCGACCCCGAGGGGCGGCAGCTGCCCTACATCGACACCGTGATCATGAACGTCTCCGACTCGGGTTTGGTCCCGGCCCAGACCGGGGCCGGCGACAGTGATCTGCAGGCGCGCTACCTGCGCTTCGACAACTACACCTTCCTGCGCGAGGGCGAGGAGCGGAACAACTACGAGGTCCGCCTGTGGAAGCGCGTCACCGGCTCGCAGGTTGCGCTCTACCCCAACCTCAACGTCCAGGACGAGGTCTGGCGCGAGGTGGTCCGCGACGTGCGCTTCCGTCGCGCGCTGTCGCTCGGCGTCGACCGCGAGGAGATCAACGAGGTCATCTATTTCGGCCTGACCCAGCCCTCGAACAACACGCTGATCCCGGAGAGCCCGCTCTATCGCGAAGAGTACGCCAAGAAATGGGCCACCTACGATTTGGAGCGCGCCAACGCGCTGCTCGACGAGATGGGGCTCGAGCGCGGCTCGAACGGCGTGCGGCGGCTGCCCGACGGGCGCAAGCTGGAGATCGTGGTCGAGACCGCGGGCGAGAGCACCGAGGAGACCGACGTGCTCGAGCTGGTCCGTTACACTTGGAGGAAGTTGGGGATCCACCTGTTCACCAAGCCTTCGCAGCGCGAGGTGTTCCGCAACCGCATCTATTCGGGCCAGACGCTGATGTCGGTGTGGTCTGGCGTGACCAACGGCGTGGCCACCGCCGACATGAGCCCGTGGGAGTTCGCGCCCACCAGCCAGGACCAGCTCCAGTGGCCGGCCTACGGCCAGTACTGGATGACGGGCGGCGAGGCCGGTCGCGCGCCCGAAATGCCGGTCGCCAAGGAGCTTCTGGGCCTCTACAAGGAGTGGGTCCACGCCACCTCGACCGACGAGCGCCGGCGGATCTGGCACGAAATGCTGAGGATCAATACCGACCAGGTGCTGACCATCGGAACGGTCAACATGGCGCAGCAGCCGGTGGTGGTGCGCAACACGCTGCGCAATGTGCCGCAGGAGGGCATCTACAACTGGGACCCGGGCGCCTATTTCGGCATCTACAAACCCGACACCTTCTGGTTCGAGAATTGAGCCGATGGCGCAAGGTGTGACGGTGGGCACAGTCAGCACGGGCTATTCCGGCGAAGCATGCGGCGCGGGGGGCTGAGAGCGTGTTTCGCTACATCGTGCATCGCGTTCTGGTGATGATCCCGACCCTGCTGGTGATCAGCGCGGTCGTCTTCACCATCATCCAGCTTCCTCCCGGCGACTACGTGACCAGCTATATCGAGGCGATGCGCGCCTCGGGCGAGACGGTCGACCAGTCCAAGGTCGAGTTCCTGCGCGAGTATTACGGCCTCGACGACCCGCTCCACGTCCAGTACCTGGAGTGGATCGGCGGGCTGATGCAGGGCGATCTCGGGCACTCCTTCGCCTACGATCTTCCGGTCAACGACGTGATCGGCGACCGGCTCATCCTCACCGTGCTGGTGTCGGTGGCCACGATCATCGTCGCCTGGGTCATCGCCTTCCCGATCGGCATCTATTCGGCCACGCACCAGTACAGCTGGGGCGACTACGGGCTGTCCTTCCTGGGTTTCGTCGGACTGGCCACGCCCAACTTCCTGCTCGCGCTGGTGCTGATGTACCTCGCCCAGCGCTGGTTCGGCACCTCGAAC
>CAZDBC010000503.1:0-2961 GCA_964503295.1 uncultured Kiloniellaceae bacterium
ATTCTCGCTCATAGATCAGCTTCCCCCTCTTCCGAATTGTTTCCGCGTGAAGCGGGGCGACCGCTGCGGCGCGCCCTTGGTGGCGACCAACGACGTCCGCGCGCACGTGCCCGCGCGCAAGCCGCTGCTCGACGTCCTCGCCTGCATCCGCGAGCACAGCACGATCGCCGAGGCCGGCCGCCGGCTCGACGCCAATATCGAGTGCCACCTCAAGGCTCCCGCCGAGATGGCGCGGCTGTTCACCCGCCACCCCGAGGCCGTCGCCCGCGCCGCCGCGATCGCCCGCCGCTGCCGCTTCTCGCTCGACGAGCTGCGCTACGAGTACCCGATCGAGCGGGGCACCGACGGCCGCACGGCGCAGGAGGAGCTCGAGCACCTGACCTTGGAGGGCGCCCGCATGCGCTATCCCGCCGGCGTGCCCGGGGAGACGCGCGCCACCGTCGCGCACGAGCTCGATTTGATCGGCCAGCTCGGCTACGCGCCCTACTTCCTGACCGTGCACGACATCGTCCGCTTCGCCCGCTCGCGCGGCATCCTGTGCCAGGGCCGCGGCTCGGCCGCCAACTCGGCGGTGTGCTACTGCCTGGGCATCACCGCGGTCGACCCCGGCCGCGTCGACCTGCTGTTCGAGCGCTTCGTCTCGGCCGAGCGCGGCGAGCCGCCCGACATCGACGTCGACTTCGAGCACGAGCGGCGCGAGGAGGTGATCCAGTACATCTACGCCAAGTACGGCCGCGATCGCGCCGGACTCGCCGCCACCGTGACCGGCTACCGCGCGCGCTCCGCCATCCGCGAGGTCGGCAAGGCCATGGGCCTGTCGGCCGACGCGGTGAGCGCGCTCGCCGGCTCGGTCTGGGGCTGGAGCAACGAGGCGATCCGCGACGACTATGTGCGCGAGATCGGCCTCGACCCATCCGACCGCACGCTGCGGATGGCGCTCGACCTCGCGCGCGAGCTGATCGGCTTCCCGCGCCACCTGTCGCAGCATGTCGGCGGCTTCGTCATCACCCGCGGCCCGCTCGACGAGGTGGTGCCGATCGAGAACGCGGCGATGGCCGATCGCACGGTGATCGAGTGGGACAAGGACGACCTCGACGCGCTCGGCATGCTCAAGATCGACGTGCTCGGCCTGGGCATGCTGACCTGCATCCGCAAGGCCTTCGCGCTGCTCGAGCGGCACTACGGCTGGAAGCTCGACCTCGCCGGCGTGCCGCCCGAAGACCCGGCGGTCTACGACATGTTGTGCCGCGCCGACTCGCTCGGCGTGTTCCAGGTCGAGAGCCGGGCGCAGATGACGATGCTGCCGCGGCTCAGACCGCGCGATTTCTACGACCTGGTGATCGAGGTAGCGATCGTCCGCCCCGGACCGATCCAGGGCGACATGGTCCACCCCTATCTGCGCCGCCGCAACGGCGAGGAGAGCATGACCTACCCCTCGCCCGAGCTGCGTCGCGTGCTCGAGAAGACGCTGGGCGTGCCGCTGTTCCAGGAACAGGCGATGAAGATCGCCATCGTCGGCGCCGGCTTCACCCCCGCCGAGGCCGACAGGCTGCGCCGCGCCATGGCCACCTTCCGCAAGACCGGGCAGATCGGCAACTTCCGCGACAAGATGGTCGAGGGCATGGTCGCGCGTGGCTACGAGCGCGCCTTCGCCGAGCGCTGCTTCCAGCAGATCGAGGGCTTCGGCGAGTACGGCTTCCCCGAGAGCCACGCCGCCAGCTTCGCGCTGCTGGTCTACGTCTCGGCCTGGCTCAAATGCCACTACCCCGAGACCTTCGCCGCCGCGCTGATCAACAGCCAGCCGATGGGCTTCTACGCCCCGGCGCAGATCGTGCGCGACGCGCGCGAGCACGGCGTCGCCGTGCTGCCCGCCGACGTCAACCGCTCGGACTGGGACTGCACCCTGGAGCCGGCTCCTGAAGGCGGCCGGCAATACGCGCTGCGCCTGGGGCTGCGCCAGGTCAAGGGCTTCAAGGAGGACCACGCGGCAGCGCTGGTCGAGGCGCGCGGCAACGGCTATCCCGACCTCACCGCGGTGTGGCGCCGCGCCGGTCTGCCGGCCGCGGCGATGGAGCGACTGGCGCGCGCCGACGCCTTCGGCTCGATCGGGCTCGACCGGCGCCAGGCGCTATGGGCGGTGCGCGCACTGCCCGACGAGCCGCTGCCTCTGTTCGCCGCCATGGGCGAGGAGGAACGCCCGGCGTACCGCCCGGCGCCCCTGCCCCGCGCCACCGCCGGCGAGGAGGTGGCGGCCGACTACGCCGCCATGCGCCTGTCGCTCAAGACGCATCCCATGGCGCTGCTGCGCGGCGAGATGGACCGGCTCGGCGTCCGCACCAACGCCGCGCTCAACGAGGTGCCCGACGGCGCCCGGCTGACCGCCGCCGGTCTCGTGCTTGTGCGCCAGCGGCCGGGCAGCGCCAAAGGCGTGATCTTCGTGACGCTGGAGGACGAGACCGGCGTGGGCAACGTGGTGGTCTGGCCCACGGTCTACGAGCGCTTCCGCCGCACCGTGCTCACCGCGCGGCTGCTCACGGTGCGCGGCAAGGCCCAGCGCGAGGGCATCGTGGTCCATCTGGTGGCCGAGCGGATCGAGGACCGCTCGCACCTGCTCACCGAGCTGGCCCAAGGACCGGACGGCGGCTTCGACGACAGCTTCCGGGGGGCACTCGCCCGCGCCGACGAGGTGCGCCGGCCCGGACGCGACCCGCGCGACGGCCGGCTGCGCGCGGGCCCGCCCAAGGCCGACTACCCCTCACGCGACTTCCACTAGCAGGCTGTTGAAAAACTATTTCTAGCGGTTCGCGGCGCAACATCGATTCGCGAACGAGGCTCGCGAGGCAATGGAGATTCGACAAACCGATCATCCCGATTCGAAAATTGCGCCATCGCATCGACCTCTCGACTTTTTCAACAGCCTGCTAGAGTATTTTTGTCTCTGACGGAATCGGCACCGGCCCA
>CAZDBC010000504.1:0-2961 GCA_964503295.1 uncultured Kiloniellaceae bacterium
GCCGGTGTCTGCTATAATCCAGTTCAGCAAGGTATACCAGAAGGTATACCGGGGGAGGCACGGTGAGGACGAACAAGCTAAGCGCGCGAGCGGTTGCAACGGCGGGCGTCGGATGGCACGGCGATGGCGGCGGTCTGTGGCTCCACGTTCGACCGAACGGCTCAAGGGCATGGGTGTTCAGGTTCACGTGGGCCGGGAAGAGGCGATCGATGGGCCTAGGGCCGTTGGAGACGGTGACGTTGGCCGCGGCGCGGGTGGCGGCCCACCGTGCACGGACGCTGCTGGCCGATGGCGTCGACCCGATCGCAGAGCGACGGACCCGTGAGAGGTCGGTGCCGCTGTTCAGGGGCATGGCCCACCGCTACGTTCAGTCACATCGTAGCGGGTGGAGCAATGCCAAGCACGCTCGCCAGTGGCTCCGGACGCTCGAGGTGCACGCCTTCCCGGTCGTTGGCAGCCTGCCCGTGGACGCCATCGAGACATCTCACGTGATGCGGGTTCTCCAGCCGCTCTGGACGTCGAAGCCCGAGACGGCGGCCCGGCTGCGAGGTCGTATCGAGAAGATCCTCGACAGTGCCACGGTGCAAGGCCACCGAACCGGACCGAACCCGGCACGGTGGCGCGGGCATCTGGAGGCGCTGCTGCCGGCTCGTAGCCGCGTGCGGACGGTCACCCACCACCGCGCTTTATCCTGGCGCGAGGTTCCCGAGTTCATGGCCCGCCTACGGCAGCAGGTAGGCATTGCCGCTCGAGCGTGCGAGCTTCTGGTCTTGTGTGCCGCTCGATCCGGAGAGGTTAGGTTCGCCACGTGGAGCGAGTTCGACATGGACGCGAGGGTGTGGACGGTGCCGGCTGGCCGCATGAAGACGCGGCGCGAACATAGGGTACCGCTTGCTGGCGATGCGGTCGACCTCCTGCGAGCGCTGCCGAGAGAGGCGGACCTGGTGTTTCCGTCGACCGTCAACGGCGGCCCGCTTCGCAGCAAGACGTTGAGGTCGGTGGTTGAGGAGATCGGCGCGGACGCCACCGTGCACGGGTTCCGGTCGAGCTTCCGCGACTGGTGCGCCGAGAGCACGGCCTACCCGCGGGAACTCGCTGAGCAGGCGCTGGCACACGCCGTAGGGAACGCCGTGGAGGCCGCATATCGGCGCGGAGACCTCTTCGACAAGCGACGCAAGCTCATGACTGAGTGGGCGTCCTACTGCGGCAGCGAGCCGGCAGAGCGCGCCGGTGTGGTGCCGATTGGGGCGGCGCGCTAATGGCGACTCCGGAGGAGATCATGGAGGCGCGCGGCTGGTTCCTTACCATGTACCGCCATCTGTTGGCGGCGGTGTTGTACGACCTCGACGTGGCGCTTCTGTTGAGGCAAATGCGCACGGTGCTTCTGCGCCTACGGGAGTCACTATGGAGCACGATGGACCAGAACTTCGGGTATTTCCGCAAGCTGCCGCCTGGCGGGTCGACGCTCCCCCCGGTGCACGTAGACCCGTTCGGCGCGTATACCGACATGGAGCCGCGCGATTACCGCCGGTGGTTCGATGCATGGACCCTGCAGCGGCTTGTGGAGAGCGCGTTCGATCGCGTGCTACGCGCAACGCGTCGTGGCGAGGATGGGCTCCCCAGGCTTGCGGTCGATGACCAGGGGCTGACCCGGATCTTGGCCGAGCTTGGCCAAGTCAACGCGATGCTTCTCGGACAGCTTGCACGCGGAGGGCTCGCGACTGTTCAGCACGCCAGCAACGGCGGGCGAGTCCGCGCCGAATCGCGCAAGGTCAGTCCAGCCGTCCGAGAGACCTGTCAATTGCGGGCGCGCGGTATGTCCTACAGCGAGATTGCGCGACAACTTGGCGAGTCGCGCGGCACGATTAAGAAGCGATGCCAGAGAAACCCCGGCCTGGTCGAGCACTTCCGCAGGAAGCTCTGAGTAGCGGTCCATAAATTGGTGGGGACATGTGCACTGCAAACGTCCCCCTTCCATGCCTTACCTTCTGGATTAGGGAGGCATCGCATGGATAAACTGCTCAAGCGTCAGCAGGTCGAAGAGCTTTGCGGGGTGAGTCGCTCCTATCTCTACCAAGGCATCGCGGAGGGCTCCGGAGCGGATCACGCTCAGATCGCCGTCGAGGCGCTCGGGGAGCACACTGGCTCGGCCGGCTTCGATGCCTTCGCGGATCTGGCGCTCGATGGCGGTGCGGCTGGCCAACGCTTCCAGGCAGCCATGGTTGCCGCAGCCGCACTCCGGCCCGTCCAGTTCCACGACGAGGGGATCGAGCGGTTCTTCGCCGGCACGTTTGCCGGATCGTACCAGGAGCAACTGCTGCGGGAGTTCGACAAATACCTGCCCGAGAAACCACCCTGGCCGGTGGAACAAGCATAACAAACGGGGCTTCACGCAGAGGCGCAAAGACGCCAAGGAAAAAGCCTCATTGAACCTCTTAGCGCCTTCGCGTCTTTGCGTGAGGCTCTATGGCCTAGCCAAAGGGAACGGATTATGTCTGACAAGAAATGCGATTTCGGTCTCGTCGGGCTCGCCGTGATGGGCGAGAACCTCGCGCTGAACGTCGAGAGCCGCGGCTACAGCGTCGCCGTGTTCAACCGCACGGTCAGCAAGGTGGACGCCTTTATCCAAGGCCGCGCGGCGGGCAAGAACTTCGTCGGCGCCCATTCGCTCCAGGAACTGGTCGCCGCGCTGGAGCGTCCGCGGAAGGTGATGCTGATGGTCAAGGCCGGACCGGCCGTCGATGACTTCATCGAACAACTCATTCCGCTGCTGGAGCCGGGCGATGTGATCATCGATGGCGGCAACACCCACTTCAGCGAGACCGAGCGCCGGACGGCGTATGTCGAATCGAAGGGCCTGCTCTACGTCGGCACCGGTGTCTCCGGCGGCGAGGAGGGCGCGCTGAAGGGTCCCAGCATCATGCCCGGCGGAAGCGAAGCCGCCTGGCCGATCGTCAAGCC
>CAZDBC010000505.1:0-2951 GCA_964503295.1 uncultured Kiloniellaceae bacterium
CCCAAGATCCTGGAGGAGTTCGGCGGCGCCTACGACGACCCCGAACTGGCGGCCTATGTGAACCGGGTCGGCCAGAGGCTGGTGCGGGTGTCCGACATGCCCAACCAGCGCTTCACCTTCACGGTGTTGAACTCCTCGGTGGTCAACGCCTTCGCGCTGCCCGGAGGCTACGTCTACATCACCCGCGGCCTCCTGGCGCTGGCCAACAACGAGGCCGAGCTGGCCGGCGTGCTGGCGCACGAGATCGGCCACGTCGTCGCCCGCCACGGCGCCGAGCACTACAACCAGACGGTCATCGCGCAGATCCTGGCGGTCGGCGCCGGACTGGCGCTGGGCGACGACGCGGCGGCGCAGATGTTCGGGGCGGCGGCGGCACCGGTGCTGGCGAGCTATTCCCGCCAGCACGAGTTGGAGGCCGACACCTTCGGCGTGCGCTACCTCGCCCGCGCCAACTACGACCCGCTGGCGATGGCGACCTTCCTGCGCCATCTGGGCAACCACGCCGAGCTCGAAGCGCGGGTCATGGGGCGCGAGGTCAGCGACCAGTTCAATCTCTTGGCCACGCATCCGCGCACACCCGAACGCGTGCGGCAGGCGATCCAGCGCGCCCGGGTTCAATCGGTACCGGCGCCGAACATCAACGGCATCGTGTTCCTGGAGGCGATCGACGGCATCTCGATCGACGGCGACATGGCCAACGGCTTCCGCAAGGACCGGCAATTCTACCACCCGCGCCGCCGCTTCACCTTCGCGATCCCGGAAGACTTCCGCCCGGTGAAATCGGACGGCGAGAGCCTGATCGCCATGGGGCCGGACGGCGCCTTCGCACAGTTCGACTGGGTCGACCGGCGGATCGATTTCCCGATGACCGACTACATCGGCCGCGTCTGGGCCCCCGACGCCCAGCTCAGCGGCCTGCAGCGCATCGAAGTGAACGGCATGGAGGCAGCCACCGCGACCACACGCGCCCAGACCAACTCGGGGCCGGTCGACGTGCGTTTGGTCGCGATCCGCTCGGCCAACCGCACGGTGCACCGGTTCATGTTCGTCACGCCACCCAGCCTGACGGCGGCCTTCGACGAGCGCTTCCGGCGCAGCACCAACAGCTTTCGGCGCATGAGCCGCGACGAAGCCGCGGCTGCCGGGCCGCTGCGGCTCGGCATCATCCAGGCCGGGCCCGCCGACACGGTACGGAGCCTAGCGAGCCGCCTGCCGTACGACCGCTTCAGGATCGACCGCTTCCGGGTCATGAACGGGCTGCTGGGCGGCCGCGAGGTGGCGCCGGGGCAGTACCTCAAGATGGTGGTGGAGTAGCGGCGAGCGCCGCCTCGAGGAACCCACGGGCGGCGTCGTAGACGCCCTCGTCACCGCTCTCGCGCGGGCCGGCGACGTTGAGGATCGCGATCCGGTGTTCCGCCAGCCAGGCGGCCACCTGTGTCGGGTCGTCGGCGCGCGGGTCGAGCACCAGGCAGGGGCGGCCCAGCTCGCGCGCGACCGCCGCGGTCAGGCGCGTGCCGCCGGTGAGCGGGCGGCGCGCCAGGATCAGCGTGCCGTCCGAATCCTCGACGTTGCAGCGGGTGCGGACCTTGTAGGCGGGGCTGACGGTCTCGCGCAGGGGATAGCGCGCGGCGATCGGGCCGTCCTCGGCGCGGCGGC
Organism: uncultured Kiloniellaceae bacterium; assembly: GCA_964503295.1. GTDB lineage: Bacteria > Pseudomonadota > Alphaproteobacteria > Kiloniellales > Kiloniellaceae > CAZDBC01. The sequence goes on from CAZDBC010000505.1 coordinate 1,657, forward strand.
CGCGCGGGCACCAGCCGCCGCAGGGCAGGCCGAGCGCCAGCGCCGCGTCGAGCGCGGCGCGGTCGACGCCGGTCTGGCCGCCGGAGAGGATGGTGAGAGCGCCGCTCAGGGTGTCCTCCAGGCACGGAAAACGCCGCGCCCGGTCTTCCGGACGCGGCGTCCCGATGTCCCGCGCGGCTGCCCGCTCAGGCGGCGCGCAACACCTTTTCGAGCCGCTGGGTGGCGGCGTTCTCGTCGATCTTCTCGACCGCGGCCAGCTCGCGCACCAGCCGCTCGAACGCGGCTTGGAACATCTGGCGCTCCGAATAGGACTGGTCGGGCTGGTCGGCGCTGCGGTACAGGTCGCGCACCACCTCGGCGATCGACACCGGATCGCCCGAATTGATCTTCGCCTCGTACTCCTGCGCGCGGCGGCTCCACATGGTGCGCTTGGCGCGCGACCGCCCCTTGAGGGTCTTGAGCGCAACCTCCATCACCTTGCGCGTGCTCAACCGCCGCAAGCCTGCATTCTCGGCCTTCTGCACGGGGACGCGCAGCTTCATGCGCTCCTTGTCGAACTCGATCACGAACAGCTTCAGCTTCTGGCCGGCGATCTCCTGCATCTCGATGCCGGTCACCTGCCCGACGCCGTGCGTCGGGTAGACCACATATTCACCTTCCGAAAAGCTCACGTCGGTCGTTGCCATCTTCTTCCTACCTCAATCGCCCGCGTTTGTTCCGCGACCGCATCCCCACGCATTTGACTCATGCCAAACGCGCTTCCCCAGGAGCCTGTTGCGGACCACGGTTCCTTGACTTCAGACACCCGCCGCTCACGATTCGTCACGCACGACGCGGATCAGGGCGTTGGCTACCTGGCGGCAGGGCCCAAAGACAGACGCGCCGCACCGATCCTGGAGCCCATTCCGGTGCGGCCACCCTGAGTCAGTCGCCAATGTGGGAAATATATCACATATGGCAGGAATTTTACAAGGCGGAATGCGTGTTTCGGCGCCACCGCGCGACAGAATGCCGCGCGCCGCCCGGCCGAACAACCGGCCGGGCGCGCCCGTCGGGTCTCGGGTGCCGCCGACGCCCCGAAGCCGCTAACTGCCCTCGCCCGGATTCGGGCTGAACTGCTCCGCGAGCTTGTTGGGCTTGCCGTTCCACTCGTCGGCGTCCGGCGGGCTCTCGCCCTTCTTGGTGATGTTGGGCCAGGCTTCCGAGTATTTCCGGTTGTGCTCGACCCAGTCGTCGACATCCGGCTCGGTATCCGGAACGATCGCCTCCACGGGGCACTCGGGCTCGCACACGCC
>CAZDBC010000506.1:0-2947 GCA_964503295.1 uncultured Kiloniellaceae bacterium
CTTCGAGGCCACCCTCGCCTCCGCACGCGCCTTCCTCTACGCTGCCTCCGTCATGCTACTCGTTCGACGCCTCGGTCGAGCTTCATGACTTTCGAGACGGACTCTAAGATCGAGAATCTGAGGATCGCGAATAGAATGGAAATTCTCGATCTCTATTTTGTAGATCATAGGCAATTCTTTAGCGTGAACGCAATTCTACTATGCGCCTAAGCCAAAAATCAACAAATTCTCGTTGATTCTGGCCACCGATTGGCGCTTGGACGTTTGTCACGGGGCGCCAATTCCGCACTAGAACTGTGGGCTTAATTAGAAGGTTCAGATTCGACGCCGATCGGAATCTCGGCCGCCGTCAGTTTGTTGAACGGAAAATGGGGCGCGACGACGTCCGGTCCTCAGCAGTTTGGGCAATTTTGCGCGTTGTAGAGGTGGTGGCGGACCCGGCGAGATTCGAACTCACGACCTCTGCCTTCGGAGGGCAGCGCTCTATCCAGCTGAGCTACGGGTCCCGCGGTGCGGCGTCGAGACGCGCCGCGAAGATGGGCTGGAGACTACTGGAACGCCCCGGGCCGGTAAAGCCCGCGCCGCGGCCCGCGATGCGGCGGGCGCCGTCGGTCCGGACAGCCCGGCGGTCCCGACGGCATCGTCCTGCCCGGCGGCATCGCCGGCTCATTCGATGCCGGCCCGTCTCAGACCCTCCAGGAAGATTTCGAGCTGTCGCGCGCTCTTCACATAGAAGAGGCGGTCGGCGGCGAAGCGGCACGAGAAGCCGGGCCGCGTCCGTGTCAGGGCTTCGACGGCCTCATCAATTTGGCGGCCGTCGCCGAGATGGCCGAGGGCCGAGACGAGATTGGCATTCGACCAGTAATGTGCGTTCGGCACCTGGGTGGCGCGGCGCGCCCAGCGGGCCGCCTCGTCGAACTGGCCATCGAATATGTGCGCGAGCGCGCGATAGGACATGAAAGCCCAACGGAAGGGGTCGTGCGGGCTCAGGTCGATCGCCGTTTGAAAGTTCCTGATCGACTCCTCGAGCCGCCCCTCGTAGGCGAGCGAGTCGCCCAGCCCGCAATGGGCGAGGGCGAGGCAGGGGTTGAGCCGAAGCGCTTCCTCCAGTGCGTCGATCGCAAGCTCGTATTCGCAGCGCGCCAGGCGCACTCGGCCGAGCGAGAAGAAGCTGTTGGCGTCCTGGTCGTCGCAGGCGATGCCCCGGAGGGCGAGGTCAAGGGCCTCGTCCATCCGTGCGCGGTTACGCTCGCCGTCGAAGTAGACCATCTCCAGGATCATGGCGTAGGCCAGCCGGGAATAGGGGCCGCCGAAGCCCGGATCCTGGGCGATCGCCTGCCGCATCAGTCGCTGCGACCGGCGGTTGCTCTCGCCGGTGAAACGGCAGAATTCGATCGAGCCGAGCTGATAGATCTCCCAGGCGCCGAGGTTCTTGCGCGGCTGGGCGGCGGCGCGCGCCTGCTCGGTGATGCCGAGCTCGGTGGCGATTCGCGCCGAAATGAGCCGTGAGACTTCCTCCTGCAACTCGAAGATCCCCGTCATGTCGCGGTCGAAGCTTTCGCTCCAGATGCAGCGCATGTCCCGGGCGTCCAACGTCTGGATGGTGATGCGCACGCGGTTCCCGACGCGCTGCACGGTTCCCGTGACCAGATAGTCCGCGCCGGCCTTGCGGGCGAGCTCGGCCGGGTCGAACGACGACGATTCGAGGGCGAAGGCCGCGGTCCGCGGGATCACCCGTAGCCAGCGGTTCCTGGAAAGCGCCGTGATGACGTCCTCGGTCATCCCCTGGGCCAGCAGGCTGCCGCGCCCGTCGTGGTCCAGGCTGGCCAAGGGCAGGACGACGACGGTGGGCATACCCATCCGTTCGGCCACGCTCGAACCGGCCGTGCCCGAGTCCGGGACGGCGGCTGCTACGGTTGCCTGTTCGAGCAGCCGAAAACCGCGGCCGTGGATCGTGGCGATCATTTTCTGGGCGTTGCCGTCGTCGCCCAGGGCGCGCCGGGCGGCGCTGATCTGGCTGCTGAGCGCCGCGTCCGAGACGATCCGGCCGTGCCAGACTTCGGCGAAGATCTCCTCGCGCGTGACCGTTCGTCCGATGTTGCGGGCGAGCAGCTTCAGCAGATCGAAGGTCCTCGGCTCGACCGCGACGGGCTGACCGGCCCGGCGCAACTCGAACTGCCCGGAGTCGATCTCGAACGGGCCGAAGCGAATGAGGTCGTCGCCCGTCGAACCCTGTTTGGTTGGGCTGCTGATGGACGGCTCCCGTTGTTGGCGCGGACCAATCTTCCACCGTGGTCCATCGCATGGCCACGGTGCCGTTCGAAGCGGGCCCGAGTCCGGCAGCCGTCGAGCCCGCCCGAGGCGTAAGGTTCGACTCCAGTAGCTAACCGGGTCCGAGGCGAATCCGCAAGGGGCCCTGGAGTCGTCATCGCGTGCCGGCGCCGGGATTCGAGGCGCTGATGACCCACGACGAGCTGGGCATGATGATTCCGTCCGCAGCGGTTGTCTGCCTGCGGATCGCCTCCGCGAGAGCCGCCTCGATCTCGACGCGCTTGGCTTCGGCTGCTGCGCCGGCCTCGCGGAAGACCTCGCCGGCGGGTCCGATGGCGAGCTGGAAGTCGATCGCATCGCGCACGTCGTGGCCGATGAGGACGGGCGCGTCGACACGCTCGAAGGCGATGTCCTCGTAGCCCGCGACCTCCATCATCTTCCGCACGGTCGGTTCGTCCGCCATCGAGAACGGTCCTGGCCCGCAGGTGCGCGCATCCTCGCCGGGCGGCGGCAGGAACCGGAGCACGATCTCCTTGGCCATCGAGAGCCAGGGGTTGTCGGCCGCTTCGCGCCAGACGATGTGCACCATTCGACCGCCGGGCTTGAGCGCCCGGCGCATGTTGCGCAGGCCGGCGACCGGATTGGCGAAGAACATGGTGCCGAAGCGGGCGAACAC
>CAZDBC010000507.1:0-2939 GCA_964503295.1 uncultured Kiloniellaceae bacterium
GTTCCCACGTTGCAGTGCGGCTTGTTGCGCTCGAACTTTTCCTTCGACATCGTTCTTACCCTGTCCCTGGAGCGGTCCTGGTGGTCTCTAACTTCAGGCCATCTTCGCGCGCACTTCGTCGGCCACGGCCTGCGGCACGCGCTCGTAACGGTCGAAGTGCATGGTGAAGGTGGCTCGGCCCTGGCTCAGCGAGCGCAAGGTGTTCACATAGCCGAACATGTTTGCCAGCGGCACCGAGGCGTTGACCACCTTGGCGTTGCCGCGGTCGCCCATGCCGCCGACCTGGCCTCGGCGGCTGTTCAGGTCGCCGATGATGTCGCCCATATACTCCTCGGGCGTCACCACCTCGACGCGCATCATGGGCTCGAGCAGCACGGGGCCGCCCTTCTCCATCGCCTCCTTGAAGGCCGCGCGGGCCGCGATCTCGAACGCCATCACCGACGAGTCGACGTCGTGATAGGCGCCGTCGGTCAGCGTGACCTTGAAGTCGATCACCGGGAAGCCGGCGAGGATGCCCGACTGGCGGGCCGTTTCCAGGCCCTTCTCGACGCCGGGGATGTATTCGCGCGGCACCGAGCCGCCGACGACGGCGCTCTCGAAGCTGTAGCCCTCGCCGGGCTCGACCGGCTCGAAGCTCAGCTTGACGCGGGCGAACTGGCCCGAGCCGCCGGTCTGCTTCTTGTGGGTGTAGTCGACGTTGACCGGCCTCGAGAAGGTCTCGCGATAGGCCACCTGCGGCGCGCCGACATTGGCGTCGACATTGAACTCGCGCTTGATGCGGTCGACGATGATCTCGAGGTGCAACTCGCCCATGCCGGCAATGATCGTCTGGCCGCTCTCCTCGTCGGTGGAGACGCGGAACGACGGATCCTCGTCGGCCAGGCGCGCCAGCGCCGTGCCCAGCTTCTCTTGGTCGGCCTTGGTCTTGGCCTCGACCGCGATCTCGATCACCGGATCCGGGAACTCCATGCGCTCGAGCACGACCGGCGCGCTCGGGTCGCACAGCGTGTCGCCGGTGGAGACGTTCTTGAGGCCCGCGAAGGCGACGATGTCGCCGGCGTGCGCGACCTTGATCTCCTCGCGCTCGTTCGCGTGCATCAACAGCATGCGGCCGACGCGCTCCTTCGAGTCCTTGACCGTGTTGACCATCGCGCCCCCGGCCTCGATCGCGCCCGAATAGACGCGCGCGAAGGTCAGCGTGCCGACGAACTTGTCCGACATGACCTTGAAGGCCAGCGCCGCGAACGGCTCGTTCTCGCTCGACTTGCGGATCAGCGGCTCGTCGGTGCCCGGCTTCACGCCGCGGATCGACTCGACGTCGGTCGGCGCCGGCATGTAGTCGACCACCGCGTCGAGCATCGGCTGGACGCCCTTGTTCTTGAACGCCGAGCCGCACAACACGGGCACGAAGCTGTTCGAGATGGTGCCCTTGCGGATGCAGCGCTTGAGGGTCTCCTCGTCGGGCTCGCTGCCCTCGAGATAGGCTTCCATCGCGTCGTCGTCCTGCTCGACCGCCGTCTCGATCAGCTTCTCGCGATACTCGGCCGCCTTGTCCGCGAGCTCGGCGGGAATGTCGACATAGTCGAACTTTGCGCCCAGCTCTTCGCCCGACCAGACGATGCCCTTCATGCGCACCAGGTCGACGACGCCGGAGAAGTCGGCCTCGGCCCCGATCGGCAGCTGCAGGACCAAGGGGGTCGCGCCCAAGCGATCGACGATCATGTCGACGCTGCGATAGAAGTCGGCGCCCATGCGGTCCATCTTGTTGACGAAGCACATGCGCGGCACGCCGTACTTGTCGGCCTGACGCCACACGGTCTCGGACTGCGGCTCGACGCCGGCGACCGAGTCGAACACGGCGACCGCGCCGTCGAGCACGCGCAACGAGCGCTCGACCTCGATCGTGAAATCCACGTGGCCCGGGGTGTCGATGATGTTGACCCGGTGGTCGAGCCAGAAGCAGGTCGTCGCGGCCGAGGTGATGGTGATGCCGCGCTCCTGCTCCTGCGCCATCCAGTCCATCGTGGCCGCGCCGTCGTGCACCTCGCCGATCTTATGCGAGCGGCCGGTGTAATAGAGGATGCGCTCGGTCGTAGTCGTCTTGCCGGCATCGATGTGGGCCATGATGCCGATGTTTCGATAGCGCTCGATCGGGGTCTTGCGTGGCGGTGCCATGACTATTTTCCCAAATGCAACAAACAGCTACCAGCGGTAGTGCGAGAAGGCGCGGTTGGCCTCGGCCATCCGGTGCGTGTCCTCGCGCTTCTTCACCGCCGAGCCCCGGTTCTGCGACGCCTCGATCAGCTCCGCGGACAGCCGGTCGGCCATGGTCTTCTCCGGCCGCGACCGCGCGGCGCGGATCAGCCAGCGGATCGCCAGCGCCTGTCGGCGCTCCGAGCGGACCTCCACCGGCACCTGGTAGGTGGCGCCGCCGACACGCCGCGAGCGCACCTCGACCGACGGACGGATGTTGTCCAGCGCGTCGTGGAACAGCCTGACCGGGTCGGTCTTGGCCCGGCTCTCGACCGTGTCCAGCGCGCCGTACACGATGCGCTCGGCCGCCGACTTCTTGCCGTCGCGCATCAGCACGTTCATGAACTTCGACAGAACCACGTCCCCGTGCCGGGGGTCCGGCAGGATCTCGCGCTTCTCTGCACGATGGCGTCGCGACATCGCTCTCTATCCCGTCCTTACTTCGGCCGCTTGGCGCCGTATTTCGACCGGCGCTGGCGGCGGGAGGAAACGCCCTGGGTGTCCAGCACGCCGCGCAGGATGTGATAGCGCACGCCGGGCAGGTCCTTGACGCGGCCGCCGCGGATCAGCACCACCGAGTGCTCCTGCAGGTTGTGCCCCTCGCCGGGGATGTAGCTGGTCACCTCGTAGGCGTTGGTCAGCGGGACACGCGCCACCTTACGCATGGCCGAATTGGGCTTCTTCGG
>CAZDBC010000508.1:0-2930 GCA_964503295.1 uncultured Kiloniellaceae bacterium
GCGGCCGTGTCCGGCGACCGATCCGGCCGGGCGACGGTGGACAGGCATCTTCCAGCCAGCACCGGATGCCCGCAACCCCTGTCCCGCGAGTTTGATGCCATGGCCAGCAAGGCGCGCAGCCTGACCGCCAAGATCCTGACTTTCATCCTGTTCGGCCTGCTCATCCTGAGCTTCGCCGTGTGGGGCATCGGCGACATGTTCAGGGGCGGCGGCCAGATCGCCGTGGTTGCAGAGGTTGGCGACATCGAGATCCCGCGCGAGCGCTTTCAGCGCAACCTGTCGAGCGAGATCAACCGCGTCAGTGCGGCACTCGGCACGCGAATCGACGCCGAGCAGGCGATGCAGTTCGGCCTGGTCAACCAGGTCCTCAGCCAGATGGTGACCCGCGCCCTGCTCGACCAGCAGGCGGACGACCTGGGCATGGTGGTCACCGACGAGCAGATCAGGGAAGCGATCCTGGAAGAGCCTGCCTTCCAGGATTCCCTCGGCAACTTCAGCCGCGAGCGCTTCATCCAGGTGCTGAGGGGCAGCGGGCTGTCCGAGGACGAGTTCATCGCCAGCCTGCGCCGGGATGTCAAGCGTCAGCAGATCACCTCCGCCTTCACCGGCGCAGTCACCGTGCCCGCGCCGCTCGCCGAGGCGATGTACCGGCGCAATGCCCAACAGCGGATCGCCCGGTACATCGAATTGCCGTTCGACAGCGTCGGCGAGATCGAGCCGCCGGACGACGAGACCCTGGCCCGGTTTCTCGAGGAGAACCAGGCCAACTTCATGGCCCCCGAGTACCGCAGGGTCAGCCTGATCGAGCTGCGGCCCGAGCGGCTGGCCCAGGAAATTGCGATTCCCGAGGAGCAGCTCCGGGAGGCCTTCGAGGCCCGGCGCGAGAACTTCGCCGTTCCCGAACGCCGGCGCATCGAGCAGATGGTCTTCTCCGACAAGGCCAAGGCCGACGATGCGATGGCGCGCCTGAGCGAGGGCACGGCGTTCACCGCCGTGGCGGAGGAGCTGACCGGCCGCCCGCCGGTCGACCTGGGCGCCGTGAGTCACGACGAGATCGTACCCGAGCTCGCCGAAAGCGCGTTCGCCCTGGCGGAAAACGGCATCGCCGGGCCGGTCCGGAGTCCCCTCGGCTGGCACGTCCTGCGCGTCACCGAGATCCTTCCCGGGCGCGAGCCGGATTTCGCCGAAGCACGCGAGCAACTGGCCCGAGATCTCGCCATGGACCAGGCGATCGACAGCATCATCTCGATCGCCAACCAACTCGACGATGCCCTGGCCGGCGGTGCCAGCCTGGAAGAGGCGGCTCGGAGCCAGGGGCTGGAAGTCCGCACCATCGAGGCGGTCGATCGCCAGGGGCGCACCCCGCAGGGCGAGCCGGTAGCCGACCTGCCGCCCGGCGGGCGCTTCCTGGACAGCGTCTTCTCCACGCCGGAAGGCCAGCCCACCCTGCTGACCGAAACGCCGACTGGCGGCTATTTTGCCGCCCGGGTGAACGACATAATGCCTGCGGCGCCGCGCCCGCTCGAAGAGGTGCGCGAACGGGTTGTCGATCTCTGGATCGAGACCGAGCGCGAACGGCGCCTGCGCGAGCGGGCCGCCGCGCTGGTCGAACGGCTCGAACAAGGGGCCACGCTGGAATCGCTCGCCACGGAAGCAGGGGGGGAGGTGCAGACCAGCGCGCCGCTCACCCGCTTCGACGATCAGGTACCCCCCGCGCCGGCGCGCGAGCTTGCGAGCCGGCTGTTCCAGATCGCCGAAGGCGAGGCCGTGGCCGTGCCCGGCCCCGACGGCTATCTGGTGGCCCGCCTGAGCGAGATTCGAACGCCCGACCCGTCCGAGAATCCCGAGGCGGTGGAGCAGGTCCGCGAGGAGCTCGCGGGCAGCCTGCGCGACGACCTGCTCACGCAATACCTGACCGGCCTGCGGACCAGGTATCCGACCCGGATCAACGACAGCGTCGTCGAGCAGGCGGTCCAGGCCTTCTAGGCGCAATGCAGGCAACGCCCAGCTTCGAGGACTTCGCGCCGGCCTACGAGGACGGCCGTGCCCAGGTCGTGTTTACCTCGCTGATCGCCGACCTGGAGACGCCCGTCTCGGCGTTCCTCAAGCTGGCCGACGGGCGGCCCAACGCCTTCCTGTTCGAATCCGTCGAGGGCGGGGCGACGATCGGCCGCTATTCCTTTATCGGCTTCAAGCCGGACCTGATCTGGCGCTGCTTCGGCGATCGGGCCGAGATCAACCGGCAGGCGCGCTTCGACCAGACGGCCTTCGAGCCCCTGTCCGGCCCGGTGCTCGACGGCCTGCGCGCGCTGATCGCCGAATCACGCATTGACCTGCCAGAAGGGCTACCGCCCATGGCCTCCGCCCTGGTCGGCTACATGGGCTACGACACCGTGCGGCTGATGGAGCGCCTGCCCGACAGCAACCCGGACGTGCTCGGCGTCCCCGACGCGCTGTTCGTCCGCCCGACCGTGATCGCGATCTTCGACCGGGTCGAGGACGTGGTGACCGTCGTGACGCCGGTCTGGCACCGGTCCGACGTCTCGGCCCGCGCGGCCTATGCCCAGGCCTGCGAGCGCCTCTCGGACGTGGTCCAGGACTTCGAACGGGCGCTGCCGGCGCGCCGCGACACGCTCGACGCCCTGGCGACGCTGCCGCCGCCGGAAAGCAACATGACCCAGGAGGCCTTTCACGCCATGGTGCGCCGGGCCAAGGAGTACATTCTGGCCGGCGACATCTTCCAGGTGGTGCTGTCGCAGCGCTTTTCGCTGCCCTTCAAGCTGCCGCCATTCGCGCTCTACCGGGCGCTGCGCCGGCTCAATCCCTCGCCTTTTCTCGTTTATATGGATCTCGGCGGCTTCTCCGTGGTCGCCTCGAGTCCCGAGATCCTCGTGCGCCTGCGCGGCGAGACGGTCACCATCCGCCCGATC
>CAZDBC010000509.1:0-2526 GCA_964503295.1 uncultured Kiloniellaceae bacterium
GACAGCGCTGATCGTCATCGACGGCAGCCGGTCGACCCGGCGCAGCTCGGCGGCCGCGCCGCGTACCTCGGCGGTCAGGAACGTCGTGATCGGCACGAGGGCGCCGTCCGCGCTCCGCAAGTAGACCTGGGACAGGTCGTCCAGCCCGTCTCGATGCCGCTCGGCAGCCCGCACCATGACCTCATAGGTTTCTCCCGCGCGATAGAACTCCGTGATGTCCTGGCCGCCGAAAAGGACCTGCAGCGTTTCGCCGATGTCGCGCACGCTGACCCCGAGATCGGCCGCCAGTTCCCGGTCGATGTCGATGCCGGCCTGCCAGCGCCGCTCGTTGTATTCGAGGCGCGGACTGCGCAGGCTGTCGAGCTGCGCTGCTTGCTCGAACAGCCGGCGCGCCCAGCGCTCGGCGGTCTCGTAGTCGGTCGCGCTGACGACGAATTGGATCGGCTTGTCGAATTGTTCGTCGACCAGGCTTGGCGGGCTGATCGGTACGGCCTGGGCGCCGGGCAGGGCCAGGACCGGTCCGCGCAACTCTCGCACGAGATCCTGCTGGGCCATTTCCCGTTCGCCCCAGGGGCGGAGCTTGACGATCATCAGGGCTTCGTTGACCCGGGAAGGGCCCTGGCGCCCCGGTCCGATGATCGAAATGACGGTTTCGACCGGACCGTCCCCGCGATAGGGCTGCAGCATCCGCTCGATCTGCCGGACTGCCTCTTGTGTCTGCTCAATGCTGGCGCTCTCGGGCAGGGATACGGGAACGATGACGACCCCGCGATCCTCGGTGGGGGCCAGCTCCTTGGGCAGCTGGATAAGCAGGAAATAGGCCGCCGCGCCGATCAGAAGCACCAGTGCCAGGACCAGCCAGGATGCGCCCACCAGGCCTTCGACAGCGCCGGCATAGCGCGTTTCGACCCAGTCGAGGCCGCGACTGAGCGCCCGGAACGGTCCGCGTCGCTCCTCGCGACTTTTGGCGACGACGAAACGCGACGACAGCATGGCGCCCAGAGTGAGCGCCACCAGGCTGGAAAAGCCGACTGCCGCGGCCAGGGTAATGGCGAACTCGGTGAACAGACGGCCGACCGTACCGGTCATCGCGGCAATGGGCAGAAGGACTGCAATCAGGACGCCCGTCGTCGCGATGACGGCAAAGCCGATTTCCCGGCTGCCGTTGACGGCGGCGAGGAGCTTCGGTTCGCCCTCTTCGTGATGGCGGGTGATGTTCTCGACCACCACGATGGAGTCATCGACCACCAGGCCGACGGCGAGGACCAGCGCGAGAAGCGTCAGCGTATTGATGGAAAAGCCGAGGGCATAGACCACCATGAACGCCGCGGTGAGAGCGACGGGAATTGTCGCTGCCGGCGCTGCGACCGTTCGGGCCGAGCCCAGAAAAAGGAATATGACCGCGATGACGAGCCCGGAAGTGATCAGCAGGGTGATGAGAACCTGCGAAATCGAGCCTTCGATGAAGACCGACTGGTCGTAGGACAGCCGGACGTCGATGTCGTCCGGAATCAGCGTGCGGAGCCGGTCTATCTCGGCGCGCACGCCGCGCGCCACGGCGATGGTATTGGAGCCGGACTGACGAACGATGCCGATGCCGACAGCCGGTTCGCCGGACTCGTAGACGGCGCTGCGATAGCTTTCGGCGCCGAGCTCGATGTCGGCGACGTCCGACAACACGAGCTGGTAGGGGGCCTGGTCGCGGATTACGAGATCGCGGAATTCCTGCGACTCTTCGAGCTTGCTCTCGGTTCGCAGCACGATCTCGCGGTTTTCGGTCTCGAGACGGCCGGCCGGAAGCTCCAGGTTCTCCCGGCGCAGGACCTCGAGCACGTCGCTCACGGTAAGCTGGTGTGCCGCCAGGCGAGCCGGATCGAGCCAGATCCGCATGGCATAGCGGCGCGCACCCCCTATCACCACCTGGGCCACGCCGGGGACGACGGACAGGGGATCGACCAGATTGCGGACGGCGAAGTCCGTCAGCATGCGGCGGTCGCGCTGGTCGCTGGTCAGGGTGAACCACATCATGGCCTGCGCCTGGGCGGAAGCCTTCGAGATGACCGGCGGGTCGATGTCGTCTGGCAGTTCGTTGCGCACGGCGCTCACCCGGTCGCGCACATCGGCCGCGGCGGCGTCGAGATCCCGGCCCAGTTCGAATTCGACATCGATCTGCGAGAACTGGTCCCGACTGGTCGAGGTGATCTGATCGACATCCTCGATGCCGCCGAGATTGTTCTCGATGACATCCGTCACGTCGCGTTCGACCACTGCCGCCGAGGCGCCGGGATAGGTCGTGGCGATGGAGACGATGGGCGGGTCGACATCCGGATACTCGCGCACCGCAAGGCGCAGCGCGGCACCGATGCCCAGAACCACCAGAAGCAGGGCCGCCACGACGGGAATGACCGGCCGTTCGATTGACTTTTCCGAGAGAATCACGGCGATCGATCCTGGTCCGGCCGACGCCTGCGCTTGGTCTCAGTCGACGCGCGGATCTTGACCGGAACACCATCGGAGAGCTTCTGC
>CAZDBC010000509.1:2536-2925 GCA_964503295.1 uncultured Kiloniellaceae bacterium
AGGCCCTGGACCACGACCCGCTGCCCGGGCTGCAGCCCCTCCCTGACCTCGATGGCACCGTTTCTGCGGCTGCCGAGCTCGACCGGTTGGCGCCGCGCAGTAGGATCCTCCGCGATTTGAAAGACAAAGGTATCCAGTCCGTCTCTGACGATCGCGGTCTCGGGCACGAAGACCGCATCCGGCCGTCGTTCGAGCACCACGGTCGCCGCGACGAACTGCCCGACTGCGAGATCGTCCGCTCCGCCGTTGACCACGGCCTCGAAGGTCCGGCTGCGCGATGACGGGTCGACCGTCGGCGCCACCGTGGCGATGCGCGCCGGTATCGTCTCGGCCCCGTCCGGTCCAAGGGCGATGCGGACGTCTTGTCCGATCTCGACCTTCTGGTCGTA
>CAZDBC010000510.1:0-2924 GCA_964503295.1 uncultured Kiloniellaceae bacterium
TCGCTGCCCGGCGGCTGCGCCATCGGCACCCGGCCGGTTGACCTGCACCTCAAGGGGCTGGAGCTGCTCGGCGCCGAGATCGAGCTCGACGGCGGCTACATCAAGGCGCGCGCGCCAAAGGGCCTGCGCGGCGCCGAGATCGTGCTCGCCAAGCCCTCGGTCGGCGCGACCGAGAACCTGCTGATGGCCGCCAGCCTGGCCGAGGGCGAGACGCGCCTGGTCAACGCCGCGCGCGAGCCCGAGATCGTCGATCTGGCCCACTGCCTGGTCAAGATGGGCGCGCGCATCGAAGGCGCCGGCGGCGACACCATAAGGGTCCAGGGCGTGGCCCGGCTCGACGGCGTCGAGCACGCGGTCATCCCCGACCGGATCGAGACCGGCACCTACATGATGGCGGCGGCCATCACCGACGGCGAGATCGACCTGCTCGGCGCCCGCGCCGACCACCTCGAGGCGGTGGTGGAGACGCTGCAGGAGGCCGGGGTCAAGGTCGAGCAGACCAACGAGGGCCTGCGCGTGCGGCGCGCCAACGGGCCGCTGACCGGGGTCGACGTCATGACCGAGCCCTTCCCCGGATTCCCGACCGATCTGCAGGCGCAGGTCATGGCGGTCATGGCCGGCGCCCAGGGCGCCGCCATGATCACCGAGGCGATCTTCGAGAACCGCTTCATGCACGTGCCTGAGCTGTGCCGCATGGGCGCCAACATCAACGTGCACGGCGCCTCCGCGCTGGTGCGCGGCGGGCGCCAGCTGACCGGCGCCGAGGTCATGGCGACGGACCTGCGCGCCAGCGTCTCGCTGGTGCTGGCCGCGCTCGCCGCCGAGGGCGAGTCGGTCGTCAACCGCATCTATCACCTGGACCGCGGCTACGAGCGTCTCGAGGAGAAGCTGGCCGCCTGCGGCGCCAGGATCGAGCGGCTGCGGGGCTGAGGCCATGGCGGAGCATCGCGCGCTCAAGCTGCGGGCCCGCGACGAAGAGGACGTCGCGGTCATTTCCAGCCTGCTGCAGGACGCCCTGGTGCCGGTCATGGACATGGCCTATCTGCGCGCGGAGAAGCGCTTCGTCATGGTCGCCAACCGCTTCGCCTGGGACGACGCCGGGGCCGCGGGCGAGGTGCCGGCCGGCGCCGCGCGCCCCATGGAATTCGCCGAGGCCCCTGCCGAGGACGCCCGCTTCGAGGACGCGGCCGAGCCGCCGCCCTTCCGGCGGGTCAACTGCGGCGTCTGCTTCGACCGGGTCGAGCGGGTCCGGGTGCGCAACCTGCGCCTCGACGCCAAGGACGAGATCCTCAATCTGCTCGCCGTGACGGCGGAGCCGGGCGCTATCACGCTCCACTTCTCGGACGACAAGGCGATCCGCCTCGAGGTCGGCGCGGTTCGCTGCCGCATCGAGGATCTTGGCGAGCCCTGGCCGACCCGCTGGCGGCCGAGCCACGTCATCGACTAGAACGGCCCGACCCGATTGCCCGCCACGGCGCCCCGGCCCCGGGGCGGGCGCCGGCCGCGGCGGGCGGGAGAGCATTGCAGTGAGCGCCAATCAACCGCTGATCCTGGCCCTGCCCAAGGGGCGCATCCTGACCGAGCTGGCACCGCTGCTCGCGCGCGCGGGGATTGCGCCCGACGACGAATTGCACGACGAGAGTTCGCGCCGGCTGCGCTTCGCCACCAATTACCGCGAGCTCGACATCATTCGCGTGCGCTCGTTCGACGTCGCCACCTTCGTCGCCTTCGGCGCCGCCCACCTCGGGGTTGCCGGCAACGACGTCCTGATGGAGTTCGACTATCCCGAACTCTACGCGCCGGTCGACCTGCGCATCGGCCGCTGCCGCCTCTCGGTCGCGGCACCGCGCACGCTGGCGCGCCGCGACGACCCGGCGCGCTGGAGCCACATCAGGGTCGCGACGAAGTATCCGGCGGTGACGCGCCGTCACTTCGCCGCGCGCGGCGTTCAGGCCGAATGCATCAAGCTGAACGGCGCCATGGAGCTGGCGCCCAACCTGGGCCTGTGCCGGCGCATCGTCGACCTGGTCTCGACCGGTGCCACGCTGGCCGCCAACGACCTGGTGGAGATCGAGACGATCGCCGAGGTCAGCTCGCGCCTGATCGTCAATCGTGCCGCGCTCAAGACGCGGCCGCGCGAGGTCAACGCCTGGATCGAGCGCTTTCGGGAGGCCGCCCATGCCGCTTAGGCTCGACGCGACGGCATGCGACTTCGAGACGCGCTTCCGCGAATTTCTCGAGGCCGAGCGCGAAGGCGCCGCCGACGTCGGCGCGACGGTGGCCGCGATCCTCTCCGACGTGCGCGAACGCGGCGACGCGGCGCTGATCGACTATACCGCGCGCTTCGACCGACTGACCCTGACGCCGGATGCGCTGCGCATCGCCCCCGACGAGATCGCGCATGCCGAACGCGACTGCGATCCCGATACGGTCAAGGCGTTGGAACTGGCCGCCGCGCGCATCATCGACTACCACGCGCGGCAGAAGCCCGACGACCTCGATTACCTCGACGAGGCGGGCGTGCGTCTCGGTCACCGCTGGACGGCGCTCGAGTCGGCCGGGCTCTACGTGCCCGGCGGCACGGCCTCCTACCCGTCCTCGTTCCTGATGAACGCCCTGCCGGCCAGGGTCGCGGGCGTGGCCCGCCTGGTTGCCGTCGTGCCGAGCCCCGAGGGGCGCCTGAACCCGCTGGTGCTGGCGGCCGCGCGCATCGCCGGCGTGGAGGAGATCTACCGCGTCGGCGGCGCCCAGGCGGTCGCCGCTCTGGCCTACGGGACCGAGAGCATCGCGCCGGTCGACACGATCGTCGGGCCCGGGAACGTCTACGTCGCCGAGGCCAAGCGGCAGGTCTTCGGCCGGGTCGGCATCGATTCCATCGCCGGCCCGTCGGAGATTCTGGTGGTCGCCGACGCCGACAACGACCC
>CAZDBC010000511.1:0-2916 GCA_964503295.1 uncultured Kiloniellaceae bacterium
GCCTTCAAGCAGGAGGACGGCGTGCCCTACCAGGCGCGCGACATGGCGGTGGTGCGTGGCCGCCTGGGCGGCTTTCCGGTCGTGCTGGTCTCGGCCACGCCCTCCCTCGAGAGCCTGACCAACGTCGCCCGGGCCCGCTATGACGAGGTGCGCCTGAGCGGGCGCCACGGCAGTGCCGAGCTGCCCAGGGTGGAGCTGGTCGACCTGCGTGCCGACAAGCCTCAGCCCCTGCCGAACGGCGCCCAGTCCTGGCTGTCGGCGCGTCTGCGTGCCGAGCTGAGCGCCACCCTGGGCGCCGGCGAGCAGGCACTGCTGTTCCTCAACCGGCGCGGTTACGCGCCGCTCACCCTGTGCCGGGCCTGCGGTCACCGCCTGGCCTGCCCGAGCTGCACCGCCTGGCTGGTCGAGCACCGGCTGGCGGGCCGGCTGCAGTGCCATCACTGCGGCTATGCCGTCCCGCTGCCGGAGAGCTGTCCCGCGTGCGGCGCGACCGGGAGCCTCGCCGCCTGCGGACCCGGCGTTGAGCGCCTGGCCGAGGAGGTCGCGCTGCTGTTCCCCGAAGCGCGTGCCGAGATCTTCGCCAGCGACAGCCTGACCGGCCCGGCGGCCGCGGCCGAGCTGCTGCGCCGCATCGAGGCACGCGAGATCGACCTGGTGATCGGCACCCAGATCGTCGCCAAGGGCCATCACTTTCCCCACCTGACGCTGGTCGGCGTGGTCGATGCCGACCTCGGCCTCTACGGCGGCGACCTGCGCGCGGCCGAACGGACCTTCCAGCTCCTCCAGCAGGTGGCCGGGCGCGCCGGCCGGGCGGAGCGGCCGGGCCGGGCGCTGCTGCAGACCAGCGATCCGGACCATCCGGTCATGCAGGCCCTCCAGGCCGGCGACCGCGAGGCCTTCGTCGCGGTTGAAAGCGAGATCCGCGAGACCGCCGGCCTGCCGCCCTTTGGGCGCCTCGCCGCGCTGATCGTCTCCGGGCCCGATCCGGAGGAGGTCGACGGGCTGTGCGCCGAGCTCGCGCGCCGCGCGCCGCGCCAGGCGGGGGTCGACATCCTGGGCCCGGCGCCGGCGCCCTTTGCCGTGCTGCGCGGCCGCCACCGCCGCCGCTTCCTGGTCAAGGCCGGGCGCGACCGGCGGCTGCAGCCGCTGCTGCGCGCCTGGCTGTCACCCTTGCGCCTGCCGGCGCGCCTGCGCCTGCAAGTCGACGTCGATCCCTACAGTTTCCTCTAGCCACGCCAACCGCGCGAATGCCAGGTAAGTAAACATATTCAATAACTTGCGGCGGACGCCCCCTGTCTTGCAACGCCCCGGGCGGTGTGATACGACACGGTGTCCGCGGGCAGGGGCATACTGGCTGCGGGTGCGCGGCGGTGGCCCGTGCGACAGGCGCGAAGATTCGGGCCGGTCGACACGACGCCCCGTTCCGGTAGGACAAATCTCGAGGTCAGCTCTGTCCGGCGCCGACCGGGAGGCCGTGTCCGGCCTCTCAGCGGTGGAGCGCCGGCAGATCGACCGCACGAGAGGGTTGGGGGCACGAGGCTTGGCATCTGACGGCGCGAACCTGAGCGGCCTTGCCGGGCGCTATGCCCTGGCGCTTCTCGAGCTGGCCGACGAGCAGAAGCAACTGGACAGCGTCGCCGACGATCTGCGCGCCCTGCAGGCGCTGATCGCCGAGAGCGACGACCTGCGCAAGCTGATGCGCAGCCCGCTCTACGGCCGCGACGACCAGGCCGGCGCCATGGCCGCGATCCTGGAGAAGGCCGGCGCGCAGGACCTGACCCGCCGTTTCGTCCAGGTGCTGGCGTACAATCGGCGTCTCTTCGTCCTGCCCGATGCGATCGAGGTCTTCCTCGGCGAACTGGCGCGCCGGCGCGGCGAGATCACCGCGCATGTGAGCAGCGCCATCGAGCTGTCTGACGAGCATCGCGACGCGCTGACCGAATCGTTGCGCAAGGCGATGGGCGGCAAGATCCGGCTCGAGACCAAGGTCGATCCCGGGCTGATCGGCGGGCTTGTGGTCCGCGTCGGCAGCCGCATGATCGACAATTCGCTGCGCAGCAAGCTTCAACGACTGCAACTCACCATGAAAGGGGCCGGCTGATGGATATCCGCGCCGCGGAAATCTCCGCCATCCTGAAGCAACAGATCGAAAACTTCGGGGCCGAGGCCGACGTCTCGGAAATCGGCCAGGTGCTCTCGGTCGGCGACGGCGTCGCGCGCGTCTACGGCCTCGACAGCGTGCGCGCCGGCGAGCTGGTCGAGTTCCCCGGCGGCATCACGGGAATGGCGCTCAATCTCGAGACCGACAATGTCGGCATCGTGCTGTTCGGCGACGATCGCGGCATCAAGGAAGGCGACACGGTCAAGCGGACCGGCTCGATCGTCGACGTGCCGGTCGGGCCGGGCCTGCTCGGGCGCGTCGTCGACGCTCTCGGCAACCCGCTCGACGGCAAGGGCCCCATCGAGTCTGACGAGCGCCGCCGCGTCGAGGTCAAGGCGCCCGGCATCATCGCCCGACAGTCCGTGCACGAGCCGATGCAGACCGGTCTCAAGGCGATCGACAGCCTGATCCCGATCGGCCGCGGCCAGCGCGAGCTGGTGATCGGCGACCGCCAGACGGGCAAGACTGCGATCCTGATCGACACGGCGATCAACCAGAAGTCCGTGCACGAGGGCGACGACGAATCGAAGAAGCTCTATTGCATCTACGTGGCGGTCGGGCAGAAGCGCTCGAGCGTCGCCCAGCTCGTCAAGACGCTCGAGGACCACGGCGCGATGGAGTACTCGATCGTGGTCGCGGCGACCGCTTCCGACCCGGCGCCGCTGCAGTTCCTCGCACCCTACACGGGTTGTGCCATGGGCGAGTACTTCCGCGACAACGGCAAGCACGCGGTCATCTTCTACGACGACCTGTCG
>CAZDBC010000512.1:0-2903 GCA_964503295.1 uncultured Kiloniellaceae bacterium
GGCCAAATCGGGTGCCAAGAGCCGTACCCGCGCCGCCTCGTCGAAGTCCGCCGGCAAGGTAGCCGGCAAGTCGGGTACCGGGTCGCCAGCCAAGTCCAAGTCGGGCGGCGCGGGCCGGGCCGGCAACGCCTGAACCCGCGACCGCGCGCGAGAGGGGGCCGCGTCGGCGCGGCACGGATCCGATGGCCAAGATCCTGATCGGCTACGAGCGCGGCCACAACATGGGCCACATGCGCCGCCTGGCGCCGGTGGCCCGGGCGCTCGCCGGGCACGGCCACCAGGTGGTCTTCTTCCTGCGCAACTTCTACGACATGGCCGGCACCCTGGCGCGCGAGCCGATTCCGGTGGTGCCGATCCCCGATCTGGTCGCCCCCACGGCCGCCCAGCGCGAGCCCAAGCGCATGGGCAGCTACTCCGACATCATGTGCTACTGCGGCTTCTACCGCTTCGACACCCTCTATGCCGGCACCCTGGCGTGGCAGACCCTGCTCGACCACATCCGGCCCGACCTGATCGTCTGCGACCACTCGCCGGTGCTCTGTCTCGCCGCCTTCGGCCAGGTGCCGGTGATCCAGGTCGGCTCCGGCTTCACCCTGCCGCCGGCCGAGGGCGAGGCCTTCCCCGGCTTCACCGACAAGCAGAAGCCGGCGGTCGACCCGGCCTCGATCCTCAAGGTGATGCAGGAGGTGCAGCGCCGGCGCGGGCGCCTCGCGCCGCGCAGCCTGACCGAGCCCTTCCGCACCCTCGGGCGGCTGGTCTGCGCCCTGCCCGAGCTCGACCCCTACCGGGCCCAGCGCAAGGAAAAGCCGATCGGCCCGACCGAATCGGTGCCGCCGCCGGCCGCGCCGCCCGAGCGGCCCGGCTTCTTCGCCTACCTGGGCATGGAGCATCAGGTGACGGCGAAGATCTTGGAAAGCCTCAAGAACTCGCAGCTGCCCGGCGAGGCCTACGTGCGCGGCATGACCGACAAGCTGGCGCGCCAGTACGTCCGGCCGGGCTTCACCCTCTACAGGGAGCCGCAGCCGATCGAGCAGGTCATGGCGCGCGCCTCGGTGGTCATCCACCACGGCGGCATGGGCACCTCGAGCGCGGCGCTCGGCGTCGGCCGGCCGAGCCTGGTGCTGCCGGTGCACCAGGAGACCCAGCTCAACGGCGCGGCGCTGGAGCGCCTGGGCGCCGGGCGCGTGCTGACCAAGCAGATCATCGAGGCCGGCCCGGGCGCGGCGATCGCCGAGGCCGCCGAGGACAAGGGCCTGGCCAGGAACGCCCAGCGGATCGCACGCAAGCTGCAGGGTGCGGGGCCCTGGCGCGCCCTCGACCGTATCGTCGAGCGCTGCCTGGCCGCGGTCGCGCCGGCGCCGGGGTGAGGCGCGACGGAAGGACAAAGGCCTCATCCTGAGCCGGTCGAAGGACGAGGCGAGCTTATGCGACGCCGAGGGCCTCATGCTTCGACGGGTTCGGCATGAGGCCGTGAGAGCCACGGAGATAGAGCCTCATCCTGAGCCCTCATCCCGAGCACGTCGAGGGACGAAGGATGAGGCGGGCTCATGCGAGGGGCCGTCCCCAGCCTGCCGGGGGACGAGGCGCGAAGGAGGTTGCGCGACAATGGCCAGGATCATGGTCGGCTACGAGCTCGGCGGCGGCTTCGGCCACGTCAACCGCCTGATGGGCGTGGTGCGCGGCCTGGAGAAGCGCGGCCACCAGGTCGAGTTCTTCATGCGCAACATCCGCGAGGCTTCGGTCCTGATGGCGGCCGAGAACCGGCGCCTGCTGCCGGTGCCGGACATGCTGATGCGTCTCCAGCACCAGCCCAAGGGCGCGCGCATGGGCGCCTATTCCGACATCATGGGCCACGCCGGCTTCTACACGCCCGAGATGCTCTACACCGCGGCCATGAGCTGGCAGACCCTGCTCGACCACGCGAAGCCGGACCTGATCGTGTGCGACCACTCGCCGGTCTGCTGCCTGGTCGCCTGGGGCCGGGTGCCGGTGGTGCAGGTCGCCGACGGCTTCACCATGCCGCCGGTCGAGGCCGACAACTTCCCGCTGTTCTCGCCCAAGCACAGCTACATGGTGCCGCCCGAGCGCCTGCTGAAGAACATGCAGGAGGTGCAGAAGCGGCGCGGCGCCTGGGTGCCGGACTGCGTGACCGAGCCCTTCCGCACCGCCGGGCGGCTGGTGTGCACCCTGCCCGAGCTCGACCCCTACCGGCGCCTGCGCAAGGACCGCGTGCTCGGGCCGGCGGAAGGCCTGCTCGAGCCCATGCCGCTGCCCGAGAAGCCGCACTTCTTCGCCTACCTCAACCTGGAGCACAAGGAGACCAAGCCGATCCTGCGCGCCCTGCGCGCCATGGACCTGCCCGGCGAGGTGGTCTGCCGCGGCATGGACGAGGCGGTCATGCGCTCCCTGCGCCGGCCGGGGCTGACGCCCCACGCCCGGCCGCAGCCGATTCGCGAGG
This sequence comes from uncultured Kiloniellaceae bacterium, assembly GCA_964503295.1. Classification (GTDB taxonomy): domain Bacteria; phylum Pseudomonadota; class Alphaproteobacteria; order Kiloniellales; family Kiloniellaceae; genus CAZDBC01. The sequence goes on from CAZDBC010000512.1 coordinate 2,459, forward strand.
TCATGGCGCGCGCCAGCGTCGTGATCCACCACGGCGGCAACGGCACCTGCTGCGCGGCGCTCTCGGCCGGGCGGCTGCAGGTGACCGCGCCGACCCACACCGAGGCGCGCATGAACGGCAACGCGGTGCAGGCGCTCGGCTGCGGCAAGGTGATCTCCGGCAAGGAGATCGAGCAGGCGGTCGCCCCGGCGCTCGAGGCGCTGCTGGAGACGCCCGAGCCGGCCGGCAAGGCCCAGGCGATCGCCGCCGACCTGGCCAAGCGCGGGCCCTTCACCGCCGGGCCGCAGATCCTCGACGCCTGCGAGCAGATCCTGCGCGGCTGCTGAGGGCGCGCTTGCGGCGCCGGGCCGACCGCCAGTCGGCGGACGCGGCGCGCGGCAGAAAATAAACCTCCCCCTCGCGGGGGAGGCCGGCGGCCGTCAGGCCGCCGGGAGGGGGTGGTGCC
>CAZDBC010000513.1:0-2899 GCA_964503295.1 uncultured Kiloniellaceae bacterium
TTTCGTTCTCCTTGCTGAATTTTCTTTCTTTGTTGTCAAGCACGCATAAGGTGCCCCGCAAACTCGTCAAAAGGCTCATTCTCGAGCGCGGCCGTGACGTGGACGCCGCTGCCGTCCTGGAGCTCGCGCGATGACAGAATGACGGCATCGGGCCCGAGCGACTCGCGCACGCGCTGCATGACTTCCGGAACGTTGCGCCCCTTGAAGTGTCTCAGCTGCATGGTGGTCTGCCCGGAGATGTACGCATGGTCAGACCTGACCGAGCGTCTTGATCTTGGCCTTCGGGTGGATCTCGTTCTGAGAAAGGACCACCGTCGAGGGCCGGAAGCGTTCGATGATCGAGCGGACGAACGGCCGGATGCCCGGACTGGTCAACAAGACAGGAGTTTCCCCCATCATGGCTTGCCGCTCGAAGGTTTGGCGAACGCTCGTTATGAACTCCTGCAACTTGCTCGGTGGCATGGACAACTGGCGTTCGTCGCCCTCGCCGACGATCGCGCCGGCGAACGCCTGCTCCCAGCCTGGCGACAGGGTGATCATGGGAATGAAGCCCTGTTCGTTAACCTGAGAATTGGAGATTTGACGGGCGAGACGGGCGCGGACGTGCTCCGTAATCGCGCCGACATGCCGGGTGTAGCCGCAGGCCTCCGAAACGCCCTCGAGGATCGTCGGCAGATCGCGAATGGAGACGCGTTCACCCAGAAGATTCTGGAGCACGCGCTGGACACCGCCGAGCGAGATCTGGTTCGGTATGAGGTCGGCGATCAGCTTTTGCTGATCCGGCTCGAGCTCATCGAGGAGCTTCTGCGTCTCGGCATAGGAGAGCAGTTCCGACATGTTGTCCTTCACCACTTCGGTGAGGTGCGTGGTGATGACCGTGGGCGGGTCGACCACGGTATAGCCGCGAAACAGGGCCTCTTCCCGGCTCGATTCCTCGACCCACCTTGCCGGCAGCCCGAATGTCGGCTCCGTCGTGTCCTCGCCCGGGAGGGGAATGGGCTCGCCGCGAGGATCCATGACGAGGAGCATGGTCGGCCGCAGCTCGCCCTGGCCTGCCTCGATTTCCTTGACCTTCACGACGTAGCTGTTGGCCGGCAGCTGGAGGTTGTCCTGGATTCTTACGGATGGCAGGACAAACCCCATTTCCTGGGCGAGTTGCCGGCGCAGTGACTTGATCTGGTCAGTCAGGCGGCGGCCGCCCTGCCCGTTGATCATGGGCAACAGGCCGTAACCGAGTTCGAGCCGGATGTGGTCGATTTGCAGTGCCGTGCCGATCGGCTCTTCCTGGACCGGCGCGCTTGCCTTGGCCTCCTCGTCGGCTTCGAGGAGCCTGGTCTCTTCGGCTTCCTGACGCCGATTGCTCAGAAAGGCGAGGCCGCCGGCAACGCCCGCGAGCGTAACGAAAGGCAGGAAGGGGATCCCCGGCAGGAGCGCAAGCGACAGCATGAGAAACGACGAAAGTCCAAGCGCGCGGGGATAGCCGCCCAGCTGGCCGAAAAGCGCTTCGTCCGCCGTTCCGGTGGCGGTGGACTTGGCCACCAGCATGCCAGCCGCAATCGAAACGATGAGGCTTGGAATCTGTGAAACGAGGCCGTCGCCAACGGTCAGCAAGGTGTAGGTGTGCGCAGCCTCGGAAAAGGACAGCTCCTGCTGCGCGACACCGATTACGATTCCGCCGACGATATTGATGAAGGTAATAAGCAGACCCGCGATGGCGTCGCCCCGGACGAACTTGGCCGCACCGTCCATGGCGCCGAAGAAGTTGCTGTCATCCTCCAGCTCCTTGCGCCGGCGCCGGGCCTCGGTCTCGTCGATCAGGCCGGCGGAGAGATCCGCGTCGATCGCCATTTGCTTGCCAGGCATCGCATCCAGACTGAATCTGGCCGCAACTTCCGCGATACGGCCCGACCCCTTGGTAACAACCACGAAGTTCACAATGATGAGGATGCCGAAGATCACTATCCCGATGACGAAGTTGCCGCCCATCACGAAGTCGCCGAAGGCTTCGATCACCTTGCCGGCCGCGGCCGTGCCCTCGTGACCGTCGGCCAGGATCAGGCGGGTCGAGGCAAGGTTCAGCGCCAAGCGCATCATGGTCGCGATCAGCAGGACCATCGGGAAGGAGCTGAAGTCGAGCGGCCGCCTGATGAACAGAACCGTCATCAGAATCAAGACCGAGAAAGTCATGGAAACGGCGAGCGCGATGTCGAGCAGCCAACTCGGCATCGGTAGGATCAACACGACGAGAATGCAGACCAGACCCAGCGCAAGGGCGATGTCGCCGCGCCGCATAATGTCGGTGATTCGGCTCAGAGCCGCCCGCGTTTGCCCTGAGCCGGCTGCCGGGGTGGTGACCTCGGTCATCTTGTCGCCGTGCCGTTAATATGCTGAAGGAAAGGAATCAGTAGGCCGCCGAGCGCTCGCCCTCGCCGGCGACGGGGACTTCGACACCGCTTTGGCTGTACTGCTTCAACTTGTTACGGAGGGTACGGATCGATATGCCGAGGATGTTGGCGGCATGGGTCCGGTTTCCGAGGCAGTGCTGGAGCGTGTCCAAGATGAGGTCACGCTCGACATCTGCGACCGTCCGCCCGACCAGGCCGCGCGTGCCAGCGTCATCGGCCGCATCGAGCGAATCCTCCTTGGGTCGATCGGATTCAGCGACGGCTTTGACAACCGGTTCGCCAAGCCCATTTGGCAGGAAGACGGCGTCGGGTTGGATCTGTCCCTCTTTGGCGAGTAGGACGGCGCGGTGCATGGCGTTCTCGAGCTCGCGGACGTTTCCGCGCCAGGGATGCGTACGCAGGCGGGCGCGTGTTTCAGCCGGCACCACCGGGACGGGCACGCCGTTCGCCTCGGCGTATTTGCGCGCGAAGTGATCCGCGAGCGCCAGTGCGTC
>CAZDBC010000514.1:0-2158 GCA_964503295.1 uncultured Kiloniellaceae bacterium
CGGAACGGCTCGAAGAGCTTCTTCGCCGCCTCGCTGCTGCTGCCAGGGCGGGTGCGCGCGCCGGCCCGCGCGCTCTACGCCTTCTGCCGCCTCTCCGACGATCTGGTCGACGGGCCGGGCGCACGGAGCGATGCCGTGGCGGCGCTGGAGCGGCGGCTGGAGCGGATCTACCTCGGCGCTCCCAGCGCCCACCCGGCCGACCGGGCGTTCGCCGAGGCGGCCGCCCGCTTCGCAATCCCGCGGGAGCTGCCCGCCGCCCTGATCGAGGGTCTCGCCTGGGACGCCGCGGGCCGCCGCTATCGCACGCTCGATGAGTTGCTGGCCTACGCGACCCGGGTGGCCGGCACGGTCGGTGCCATGATGACGCTGGTCATGGGGGTCAACGCCCGCCCCGCACTGGAGCGGGCGACCGACCTCGGCATCGCCATGCAGCTGACCAACATCGCCCGCGACGTCGGCGAGGATGCGCGCGCCGGCCGCATCTACCTGCCGCTCGACTGGCTCGAGGCGGCCGGCCTGGATCCGTCTGCGCTGGTGCCGGCGCCGCGCTTCGACCCGGCTCTTGGGGGCCTGGTCGCGCGGCTGCTCGACATTGCCGAGAGCTACTACGCGCGCGCCGCGACCGGGATCGTCTGCCTGCCCCTCGACTGCCGTCCGGCGATCCACGCGGCGCGCCTGATCTACGCCGACATCGGCCGGTCCATTCGGACGAACAGCTGCGACAGCGTCTCGCGTCGCGCCGTCATCGGCACGCCGCGCAAGCTCGCCCTTCTTGGTCGTGCGCTGGCGGCGAGTGCCGCGCCGGTCGCCTGCGATCCGGCGCCGGCGGCGGCACCGGCCCGCTATCTGGTCGATTTCGCCGCAAGCGCTGCTCTGCCGGCTGCCGCCGGCACCGGTCTCGACGGCCGCATCGGCCGCGTTATCGAGCTGATCGAACGGCTGGAGCGGCGCGACCACGCTGCCCGCGGCGGAGGCCTGGCACTGGCCCGGCAGCCGGGCGATTGATCGGGGCGCCAAGCGCACTAGTTATCACGAGTCTAATGTTCAGGAGGGTCCCTGTGGACCTGTCGCTCCTTGTGTTCGTCGGCGCCTGCGTCGCGGCCGCATCCTCGGGCGCGTTCTTTCGCCCCGGGCAGTGGTATCGCAGGCTCGACAAGCCGGCCTGGCGGCCGCCGGACTGGCTGTTCGGGCCGGTCTGGTTCGTGCTCTACGCCATGATCGCCGTGTCCGGCTGGATCGTGTGGAAGGTTGCCGGCTCCGCTGCTTGGCTGGCCTTGACCTTCTATGCCGTCCAGCTCGGCTTGAACGCGCTCTGGTCGGGCATCTTCTTCGGCCTGAAGCGGATCGGCCTGGCGCTGCTCGAGATGGGCGCCATGTGGCTCGCCATCGTCGCCACCATCGCGGCCTTCTGGCCGATCCACCGGGGCGCCGCTCTCTTGCTCGTGCCCTACCTGCTCTGGGTCAGCTTTGCCTTCGTGCTCAACCTCGCGATCTGGCGGCGCAACCAGCCGCGCAGCCGCGAGGCGCGGGCGCGCGGCTGACGCGCTGCGCCGATGGATTCCAGCCTCGTCATCCTGGCCGAACTGGTACTGGTCTTTGCCGGCGTCATCGGCTTCGGCCTGTGGCAGCTGCGCAGCCTGCGCAAGGAACGGGCCCGCGAGGCCGAAAGCGCGGGACAAGGCGAAACCGGCGAGCGCTCCCCAGGCCGCCGCGACTGAGGATCAGCCGGCGCGGCGCGGCATGCGGAAGGGCAGCAGCGCCCGCACCCAGGCCCTGGCGAACCGGTCGCACGACAGGCTTTCGTGCATCCAGGTCTCCATCTCGCCGTCGAGCCGTCCCGGGAGCGGCGCGCGTACCAGCGAGCGCGCGTAAAAGGGCGTGTCCTCCAGCGTTTCGAGGATCTCCGGCGGCCGTTCGGGCGGTGCGCGCATCGCGCGTTGGACCCGCCACAGCCCCGGCGGCAGGGCGGTTCGCGGCTGCGCATCCAGGGGCATCGTCTCGCCGCGCCCGTCGACCTGCAGCGCGATCAGCCGCTCCGTGCCGTCGCGCCGCCGGACATCGTAGACCAGTGCGGCGGTCTCGCTGCCCCGGTCGTCGGGCCGCGCGCGCGCCCAGTCCCACGAGTTGAAGGCGGTCTCGAGCGGCTCGTCCCCGGCGT
>CAZDBC010000514.1:2168-2896 GCA_964503295.1 uncultured Kiloniellaceae bacterium
TGCTGTCCAGGTAGCCGGCGCCGCGCCAGGTAAGCGCCGGCCGCTCGAGCGCGACCTCGACCCGGGCCAGCGGTGCGATCGGCCACCAGCGGTGGCGGCCGGCGGCGTCGAGCGCGAAAGCCTGTGGGACAACCGCCGCCGGCCACAGGCGGATCCTGCCGCGCAGCCGGCGGGGCAGGGGCGCGGCCATCTCGTCGATCTGGACGTTCAGCGCGTTGCCGTCCCAGGTGAGGGCGCTCGGCCCGATCGAGAGGGTGGTCGCGTCGCGTGCCAGCGTGGCCTTGCCGCGCTCGGTCATCGCCCAGCGGCGCGGCCCGCGCCCGTAAAGCGCGACATTGAGCGCGCAGTGGTTCTCCGGGTCGGCGCGCCCGGCCCAGGCGTAGTAGGGCGAGAACACGCTGCCGACGAAGGCGATCACGGTCAGGCCGTGGCGCCCGTCGTCGCTCAGCGCGTCGAGGTACCACCAGAGATAGCCGCCAGGTGGAACCGGCGGGTCGAAGCGAGGTCCTGCAGCAGGCTCGCCGCCGCGAGGCGGCCCGAGAGTGCCGCCATCGGCACCCCCGGCCCAGGGTGCACGCTGCCCCCCGCCAGATAGAGGCCCGGCAGGCGGCTGCGCGCGCCCGGCCGCGCAAAGGAGGCCGTCCAACCATGGCTGGCCCGGCCGTAGAGCGCGCCCCCGGTCGCGGGAAAGACTCTTCCAGTCGAAATAAGCATCCTGCAAATCAAAC
>CAZDBC010000515.1:0-2895 GCA_964503295.1 uncultured Kiloniellaceae bacterium
CGCCGCGTCGACTCCCGGCTGCCGGCGGTACAGGGCGATGCGTGCCTGGGCCAGCCTGAGCCAGCCGCCGCCGAGGCGCTTGGCCTGGGTCAGGGCGCTCGAGGTGCGGCGATCCCAGAGCAGGCGGTGAAGGCGCGCGACGAAGTCCTCGCGCTCGAGCACGGATCCGAACTCGCGTCGGAAGGCAGCCTCCTGAGCCACGGTGAAATCGAGCTCGATCCAGGCCTTCCGCGCCAGGGCGACGGCGTCGTGCTGGCGCAGGCTGCGTTTCAAGGCGCGGATCAGACGGATATGTCCCTCGACCGTCCTTGGCTCCTCTCCGTCGAACCAGGCGATGATCTCTTGGCTGGACCAGTCCGGCGGCAGGTTGCGTTCGGCCTGTGCGCGCAGCATATGCAGCCGCGGCCAGTGGGGGTTGGCGGCGAGGAAGGCATTGACGCCGATGAAGTCGCGGCCGGACCCCTGACGGATCATGTCCAGCCAACGCAGGACCTTGATCAGGAAAGGGTTTTCCGCCTGCTTGGCGAGCGCCAGCGCGTGATCCTCCTGGCCGGCGCGAAAGCGCTCGAAGGCCGCACGGTAGAGGGTCCAGTCGTGCTCGGAGAGCAGATCATGGCTGCGCACGGCCGGATGCAGGCTGGCCGGATCGACCTCGGGCTTGGGCTCGGGCGGTGCCGGCACGGCTTCCGTCATCGCCGTTGCCGCTTGGCCAAGCGCAACCAGCAGGCAAAGCGCAAGTCCGCACGAACAGAGGAGCTGTCGCAAGGATTGACTCCCGGGCTGACGGATAGGTCCGACGACCCGCCATGTCGCCGGCGACGGACGGGCGATCCGACCGGCGCCATGCTGCCAAGAGATGGTTACCATACTGCAAATTCCGGTGCACCGCCGGACGCAAAAAATGCGCTGTCGAAGAGACTTCTACTTGGGCTCCGGCGCTTGCCGGGCTTTCGGCCTTTCGGTTAAGGTCCCGATTCGCGCCGCCGGTCCCGGGGCGGCGGCCTTCATTCCAGGGGAATCACCATGTCCGGACCCATGTTCCAGGGCTCCATAACCGCATTGATCACGCCCTTCAGCGACGGCCGGCTCGACGAGGACGCCTTCCAGAATTTTGTCGAATGGCAGATCGACCAGGGTACCGAGGCTGTCGTGCCCTGCGGCACCACCGGCGAATCGCCCACGCTCAGTCACGAGGAGGATATGCGCGTCACCGCGCTTTGCGTCGAGGTCGCCAAGGGCAGGGTGCCGGTCATCGCCGGCACCGGCTCGAACTCGACGGAAGAAGCCATCTTGCTGACCGGCCACGCCAAGGAGGCGGGGGCCGATGCGGCGCTGATCGTGGTGCCCTATTACAACAAGCCGACCCAGGAAGGCCTCTATCAGCACTACAAGACCATCCATGACGCGGTCGACATTCCGATCGTGATCTACAACATTCCCGGCCGCTCGATCGTCGACATGTCGGTCGAGACCATGGCGCGCCTCGCCGAGCTTCCCAACATCGTCGGCGTCAAGGACGCGACCGCCGACATGCAGCGGCTGTGGCGCACGCGCAAGGCGATCGGCGAGGACTTCGCCCAGCTCTCGGGCGAGGATGCGACTGTCGTGCCGTTTCTCGCCCAGGGCGGACACGGCTGCATCTCGGTCACCGCGAACGTGGCGCCACGTCTTTGCGCCGAGCTCCACGCGGCCTGGCGCGCACGAGAGCTCGACCGGGTCATGCAGATCAACGAGCGCCTGATGCCTCTGCACGAGGCCCTTTTCGTCGAATCCAACCCGGGCCCCGTGAAGTTCGCCGCGCATCTGCTCGGCCTGTGCGAGAACCGGCTGCGCCTGCCCCTGGTGTCCGTGCGTCCGGAGACCGAGAGCCGGGTGCGCGAGGCCATGGTCCACGCCGGCCTGATCAACTAGCCGCCAGCGGCCTCCGCGAACACCGGCTTTCGATTTCGCCAACCTGAGAGTAGCAATCATGGCCGGCGCCAGGCAGGTCGTCGCCCAAAACCGACAGGCGCGCCGCAACTACGAGATCGAGGACACCCTCGAGGCGGGACTCGTGCTGACCGGCAGCGAGGTCAAATCGCTGCGCAGCGGCCAGGCCTCGATCCGGGAAGCCTACGGTCGCGACGAGGACGGCGAGCTCTACCTGTTGAACGCCAACATTCCGGAATACCCCGGCGCCAATCGCTTCAATCACGAGCCGAAGAGGCCGCGCAAGCTGCTCGTGCGGCGACGCGAGCTGGCCCGCCTGATCGGGCAGGTCCGCCGGGAAGGCTACAGCCTTGTGCCGCTGTCGATCTACTTCAACCCGCGCGGCATCGCGAAGGTCGAGCTTGGCCTGGCCAAGGGCCGCAAGAAGATCGACAAGCGTGACGTCGAGAAGAAGCGCGACTGGGAACGTCAGAAGGCCCGGCTGATGCGCGAGCGCGGCTGAAGGACGGCCGCGTCAGGTCCGGCCGAGCCGTTCGGTCAGCGTCGCGAAGACCGCCTCGAACATCTGACGGGTCAGGCGCCCCGTGTTCGTGTTGTAGCGCGAGCAGTGATAGCTGTCGGCGAGCAGCCGGCCGTCATCCAGCTCGTACAGCCGGCCGTGGCCGAAGGGAAAGCGGCTCTTGCGCAGGGTCAGGGCGGCCAGCACGGCGCCGTGCGCCACGGCCCCGAGGCAGAGAACGGCCGTCAGTTCGGGCATGGCTGCCATTTCCGCGGCGAGAAAGCCGTTGCAGTTGCGGATTTCGGCAGGGATCGGCTTGTTGCCCGGAGGCACGCAGCGCACCGCGTTGGTCACCCGGCAGCCGACCAGAACCAGGCCGTCGTCCGGCCGCCGGCCGTAGCGGCCGCGGGCCAGCCCGAAGCGCAATAGGGTGGGATAGAGCAGGTCGCCGGCGTAGTCGCCGGTGA
>CAZDBC010000516.1:0-2885 GCA_964503295.1 uncultured Kiloniellaceae bacterium
GCCCAGAATGCGGACCTGGCCTGCGCCGCCTCGGGCGGACGCAGCCATCCGGTCTTCGGTCTGTGGCCGCTGCGGCTCGCCGGCCACCTGCGCCAGGCGATGGTCGAGGAGGGGATCCGCAAGGTCGACCAGTGGACCGGGCGCTATCGTCTGGCGACAGTCGACTGGCCAAGCGTGCCGCGCGACCCTTTCTTCAACACCAACCGGCCCGAGGATCTGGCAGCGGCTGAACGGATGCTCGCCTAAGCACCGGAGAAAGCGATTTGAACCCCGTCCAGGACGGCAAGCGGCGCACTCGGGAAAAGTTGGCCCGGCCTTCAAAAATCCCTTGAAAGCGAAGATCGGCTGCCCCATTCAGTTATGCGCTGCGGGCGATGACAGCAACGGCGATGGTCGCGCGACGATTGCCCGCATGCTTGGGGTTCACCGGACAGAATGGACAACCCGCTTGAGGCCGCGTTTGTCGAGCCTCCGAGTCGCGGCGCTGCCGCGCAGATCGTCTCCCCTCCCGACAGCGACATTGCCACCCTGCTGAGACCGACCGATCGGACCACTCCGGTCAGGCCGTCGGCCCCGCGTTCGCGGCGCCGGCCGGCCGAGCGCTTTCCGGTCAGCGCAGAAAGCCGGGCCTTTCTGAAGCGGCACTTCCCGCAAGCCGCGGTCGCCGACTGGCTGGACTGGCGCTGGCAATTGCGCAGCCGTATCCGCTCGCTTCCCCAGCTGGAAAGTATCTTCCGGCTGTCGCCGGAGGAACGCGCGGCGGTCGGACTGCGACGCGGCGCGCTTCCGGTCGGCATAACGCCCTATTACGCCAGCCTGATGAATCCCGACGACCGCGAGGAGCCCCTGCGCCGGACCCACATTCCGGTCGGGCAGGAGTATCTGCGTACGCCGGGCGAGGCGGACGATCCGCTGCGCGAGGACCACGACGCCGCGGTACCCGGGCTAGTTCACCGCTATCCCGACCGGGTGCTGTTCCTGACGACCGGCTTCTGCTCGACCTACTGCCGCTACTGCACGCGCTCGCGGATGGTCGGCGAGCCGGGCGGTGAGTACCAGTTCTCGCTGGCGCAGTGGGAACGGGCCCTGGACTATATCGAGGCCCATCGGGAAATCCGCGACGTCCTGCTCTCGGGCGGCGATCCCCTGACCATCGCCGATGACAAGCTCGACTATCTGCTCGGCCGTCTGCGCGCGATTCGGCACGTCGAGTTCGTCCGCCTCGGCACGAAGGTCCCCTCGGTGTTGCCCATGCGGATCACCAAAAGTCTGGTCGCCACCTTGCGCAAGCACCACCCCCTGTGGATGAGCATTCATGTCACCCACCCGCGCGAGCTGACACCCGAGGTTACCGAGGCCTATACCCGTCTCGCCGATGCCGGCATTCCGCTCGGCAGCCAGACCGTCCTGCTGAAAGGCATCAACGATTCGGTCGAGACGATGAAGACCCTGATGCACGGGCTTCTCATGCGCCGCGTGAAACCCTACTACCTCTACCAGTGCGATCCGATCACCGGTTCGGCGCATTTCCGCACACCTGTCGGGAAGGGACTGGAAATCATCGAGGGCCTGCGCGGCCATACCACGGGCTACGCCGTGCCGACCTTCGTCATCGACGCGCCGGGCGGCGGCGGCAAGATCCCCCTGATCCCGGACTACGTCGCCGGGCGAGACGGCGACGACCTGCTGCTGCGCAACTACGAGGGCGGCATCTATCGCTATCCCGACCCCGGCGGCCGACTCGGCGCCGACAGAGCCTCGCGGGACCCGGTCTGATGCGTATCGGTCTGGTCTACGATCTGCGCGACGACTATCGCGCGCTCGGCTTCTCCGAGGAGGCAGTGGCCGAGTTCGACACGCCCGAGACGATCGATGCCATCGAGGCGGCGCTGGGCGGACTCGGCTATGCCGTCGAGCGCGTCGGACACATCCGCAAAGTGGCGGAACTGCTGGTCGGTGGAGCGCGCTGGGACCTCGTGTTCAACATCGCCGAAGGGCTGCATGGCCGCAGCCGCGAAGCCCAGGTCCCGGCATTGCTGGAAGCCTACGACGTGCCTTACGTGTTCTCCGATCCCCTGACGCTCGCGGTCGCGCACGACAAGGCGATCGCCAAACGGCTGGTGCGCGAAGCAGGGCTGCCGACGGCTCCTGCCGCGGTGATCGAGAGCGACGCCGACGCCGAAAGCTGCGCGTTGGGCTTTCCGCTCTTCGTCAAGCCGATTGCCGAGGGGACGGGAAAGGGTTGCTCGTCTGCCTCGCGCGTTGCGACGCACGCCGAACTGGTCTCGACGGCGCGTACGCTCCGCATCCGCTTGGATCAGCCGGTCATCGCTGAATCCTTTTTGCCCGGCCGGGAATTCACGGTCGGCGTGGTGGGCAGCGGCGCGAAGGCCCGGATCGTGGCGGTGCTCGAGATACGGCTAACGGCGCAAGCCGAGCCGGGCGTCTACTCTCTCGACAACAAGGAGCTGTGCGAACAACGCGTCCGCTACAGTCTGGCCGAAGACGTCGAGGCGCAAAAGGCGGGGCAGATCGCCCTGGCGGCCTATCGCACTCTTGGCTGCCGTGACGCGGGCCGCGTCGATCTGCGCTCCGACGGCAGCGGCCAACCGCAGTTCCTGGAAGTCAATCCTCTGGCCGGCCTGCATCCCACGCACTCCGACCTGCCGATCCTGGCCAGTCTCGCGGGCTGGAGCTACGACCGCCTGATCGGGGAGATCGTTGCCTCTGCCCGTGATCGGGCGGGGCTCCTGGAAGGCAGTGTGCGACCGGCTGCGGGCACGCCATGAAACGGCGCGCATTCGTGCCCGTGGTGCACGGTGCTGCGGCCGATCGTCCGGACGAGGCGGACACCCTTCAGGCGGCGGAGGCCGTGTCCGGCGCAT
>CAZDBC010000517.1:0-2884 GCA_964503295.1 uncultured Kiloniellaceae bacterium
TGCTCGACCAGCTTGCGCGCCGCACGCACCGCGGAATCCGGGCTGGCGTCGGAGGAGCCCGTGATCAGCTCGATCTTCTTGCCGCCGGCCATGTAGTCGAATTCTTGCAGCGCGAGTTCGACGCCGCGCATGCCGTCTTCGCCGAGCACCGTGAAAGCGCCCTCGAGCGTGGCGAGCGCGCCCATCTTGATGGTGTCCTGGGCCTGCGCGCCGCCGGCCAGACCGACCGAAAGAGCGAGCGACGCCGCCAACACCGTTCTTTTGTCTATCATCATTGCCTTTGCATCCTCCCTTTACCGTTGACGCTCACGACCGCCGTGAGCCCCGCCCGTCGATTGATCGCGGCCGTCCCGCCGGGCACTACGGGGACGGTGTTCGGTTGAGCCGAAGCCTGAGCCGGGCCTTCTCCCATAGCCCCAGCAGGCCGTCCGGCGAGAACAGAACGATGGCCAGAAATGCCAGGCCGATCACGGTGTTGAAGCGGTCCCGGTCGATCAGGTCGATGGCGAAGTTCTCTAAAAGCACGAAGACCACCGCGCCCAGGAACGGTCCGATCGGATGCCGCAGTCCGCCGATCACCGCGATGATCAGAATGTCGATAACCGGGCCAACCGAGATCGTTCCGGGAGAGATCCGCGAGTTGAACCAGACCGACAGAACCCCGGCCGTGCCGGCGATCAGTCCAGCGAGCATCCAGGCGAAGACCCGATGGCCGTTGACCCAGAAGCCGAGCGCCTCCATGCGGCGCGGGTTGTCGCGCACCGCCTGCAGCGAAATCCCGAAGGGCGCGCGCGAGACGTAAAGCACCGCGGCATAGGAGATCGCGGCCACGGCCAGAGAGAGGTAATAGAACGGGATCGGGGCGCGCCAGTCGACACCGAACCACTGCGGCGGCAAGACCCCGGCGAAACCGTTGAAGCCGTTGAAGAGCGCATAGTTCTGCCGCGTGAAGTAGAAAAAGGCGACAGCTACCGCCAGCGTGATCATGATGGTGTAAATGCCGGCGGTGCGCACGGCGATCATGCCGATTAGGACGCTGGCCAGCGTGGCGAGCAGAATCGCCCACGGAATCACAATCCACATGGGCCAGCCGAGCCCCATCTCAGCCGAATTGGTGCCGAAGATCGCGACCATGTAGCCGGCGAAACCGGCAACCGTCATCTGCGCCAGGCTGACCATCCCGCCGTAGCCCGCCAGCATCATGAGCGACAGCGAGATGGTGCCGAGGATCAGGGAATAGGCGCCGACCTGGAAGGTGAAGAAGTCGGTCGCCACCACCGGATAGACCAGGAGCAGCGCCCCGAGCAGCCACGGCCAGGGGTCGAGCCGGGGCAAGCCGCCGCGCGGCAGCAGGTCTTCGTCGTCGCGTGCCGCGCCGGGGGGGGCGCCGTTGGCGGTCGTGGACGTCTGGCTCATGCCGCCTTGCCCATGATGCCCTGCGGCCGGATCGCAAGGGCGGCCACCATGATGAGGAAGGTGTAGACGACGCCGTAGGTCGGCGAATAGACGAGGCCGAACTGCTCGGCGAGCCCGATCAGCAGCGCTCCAATCGCCGCTCCCGTCACGCTGCCCATGCCACCGACGATGACGACGACGAGCGAAGCCAGGAGATAGCGCACGTCCTCGCCCGGCGCGATCGACAGCGCCGTACCGCCGACGACCCCGGCAAAGCCGGCCAGCCCCGCCCCCACCGCGAAGACGACGATGAAGACCAGGTGAACATTGACGCCGCTGGCCGCGAGCATGGCCCGGTCGTCGACGCCGGCGCGAATCATCATTCCGACGCGCGTCCTGTTGAGGAACAGCCACAGCGCCACGCCGATCACGATCGCCGAGATCAGCAGTGCGATGCGATAGGTCGGATACTTCAGGTAGACGGCCTCGCCGCTCGAGCGATAGCCCAGCACGTAAGGCAGCTCCGTCGCGCCGAACAGCCAGGCCGGCGGACTGAACTGGTAGGTGTTGCCCGACCAGACCGCCAGCATCAGGTCGGCGAGAACAATGGAAATGCCGATGGTGACCAGGGTCTGGCGAAGATCCTGGCCCTCCATCCACTGGAACACGAAGCGCTGAAGCAGCACCCCGGCCACGGCCATCGAGAGAAAGCCGACAGCCACGCCCAGATACCAGGAGCCGGTCGCGTCCGCCGCGGTCCAGCCGAGATAGGCGCCGAGCAGGTAGAGTGAGCCGTGCGCCAGGTTGACGTTGCGCATCAGCCCGAAGACCAGCGTGAAGCCGCTCGCCACGAGGAAATAGAGCGCGGCCAGGGTCAGGCCGTTCATGAAGGTCAGGATGAAGAGCTTCACAGATCGGTCCGCCGTCGGGCGCGTCGTCGCCGCGTCAAACGGCCCACCGGGCCTGGCGGCTCTGCGCGGCCGCTTCCGGCGCGCGGTGGAAGCTGCCGTCCTTCATGACGGCAAGGATCCGCCGGCGCTCCTGCAGGATGCGGATGTTGGACAGGGGATCGCCGTCGACCAGGATCAGGTCGGCCAGGAAGCCCTCGCGGATCTGCCCGAGTTCGTCGCCCCGGCCCATAATCTGTCCGCCGTACTTGGTGGCCGAGACGACCGCTTCCATCGGCGACATGCCGACCCGCTCGACGAAGTACTCCAGATCCTTCGCGTTCGTGCCATGGGGTGTCCAGGCGAACCCGTAGTCGCCGCCTGGCAGGACGCGTACGCCGCGCTTGTGCAGCTTGGCCATGGTCTCGATCGCGGTGTCGCGCTCGCGCTTGTACATGATCCCCAGCGGCCCGTCGGGATCGACGCCGTAGTCACCGGCCTCGGTCGCGGTCTTGATCAGCCAGGCCAGCCCCGGCGCGACGAAAACCCGTTCCTTGTGGGCTTCCAGAAGGTCGAGCGCTTCCTCGTCGGCGCCGTCGTCC
>CAZDBC010000518.1:0-2871 GCA_964503295.1 uncultured Kiloniellaceae bacterium
CGAAGCGGCGCCAGCGCTGATAGCGCTCGAGCACCGCGGTCGAGCCGAGGTCGAGACCGAGACGACGTGCCTCGACCAGCACCTCGGCGAGCGCGGCGACGTCGCGCAGGCCGAGGTTTAGGCCCTGGCCGGCGATCGGATGGATGGCGTGGGCGGCGTCGCCGACCAGCGCCAGGCGGCGGTCGACGTAGCGCCTGGCCAGCATGACCGAAAGGGGATAGTGCCAGCGCCGGCCGTGAACCTTGAGCGGCCCCAGCGAATCGCCGAAGCGGCGCAGCATCTCGGCATCGAAGGCGGCGTCGTCGAGCGCCAGCAGGCGCGGCGCCAGCGCGCTGCGCTCCGCCCAGACAAGAGACGAGCGGTGCCGGCAACCGGCGACGGGCTCGGGCAGGTCGGTCATGGGCAGGACCGCGAAGGGCCCGGCCGGCAGGAAATGCTCGTGCGCCACGCCGTGGTGCGGTTGCGGATGCAGCAGGGTGGCGACGATGGCGGTCTGCGGGTAGCGCCAGGTCAGCGTCTCGATCCCGGCGGCGGCGCGCAGCGGCGAGTGGCGTCCGTCGGCGGCGAGCACCAGCGCCGCGCGCAGGCGCCGCCCGTCGGCGAGGCGCAGCTCGGCCGCGCCGCGCTGCGGCGTCATTTCCTCGACCCCGGCCGGGGCCAGCAGCGCGAGGTTGGGCAGGCCGTCCAGGGCCGCGTGGCAGGCCTGCCGCAGCGCCCGGTTCTCCACGATGTGGCCGAGGGGCGGCGCCGCGCCGCCGTTCTCCGGCGCGGCCTCGTCGTGGGCGTAGTGGACGAAGAACGACGAGGCCCAGGCGCGCCGGCCCGTCGGGTCGCCGGCGCCGGTGCGCCCGTCGGAAACGTGAATGTCGAGGATCGGCTGCGCGTGCGGCGCGATCAGCGGCCAGCTTCCGATCGCCGCCAGGGCGCGCTGAGAGGCGCGCGCGATCGCCGAGGCGCGGCCGTCGTAGGGCGCCGCCAGCGCCACCTCCGGATCCTCGCGGTCGATCACGGCGACCTCGAGGCCGGCGCCGGCCAGCGCCCGCGCCAGGGTCAGGCCGACCAGCCCGCCACCCACCACCGCCACCTCGGCCTCCAGCACGGAACGGCCGGCGGCGGGGCCCGGATCGCGCCCTGCCCGCCCGGCCGACGGCGGGGAATCGCTGGTCGAATCCATGGGGCTAACATTGCGGCCCGCGCGCGGCTTGTCCAGCGGGGGGGAAGCCTCGCGCCCGGCAAGGCAGCCGGTTCGCCCCGTTCGGTCCGCCCGGCAGCATCGGACCCGGGCAGAGTGACGTTTTTTTGGGCATGTGTATCTGTTTGCCTATTTTATAGGCGCTCTTCGGGTTTGCGGGCGATCCGGGCTTCGCGCGCGCCGACGTCGGCAAGGCCCTGAGAATCGGCCGTTTTTGTGCAGTGCACACCGGCTTGGCACGCTTCTTGACTCTGTAATGACGAACGCCGCTGCCCGGCCGTCGGGCAGGGCGCAACCACAGCCGCGGAGGGCAAGAGCCGTGACGGGTGAGAGCCGGACGAGAAGGGGAGTCGGGGCATGAAAATGGTCGTCGCCATCATCAAGCCCTTCAAGCTCGACGACGTGCGCGAGGCGCTGACGTCCCTGGGCGTCGAAGGCCTGACGGTCAGCGAGGTGAAGGGCTACGGCCGCCAGAAGGGCCAGACGGAGATCTACCGGGGCGCGGAGTACTCGGTGAACTTCCTGCCCAAGGTGAAGGTCGAGATCGCCGTCGACGACCCCATGGTCGACCGCGTGGTCGAAGCCATCCAGGGGGCCGCCAACACCGGGCGCATCGGCGACGGCAAGATCTTCGTGCTCGAACTCGGCAAGGCCGTGCGCATCCGCACGGGCGAACTCAACGCAGAGGCGCTCTAGGAGGACGGTTCATGATCAGCGCAAGCAAGAGATACGTTTCGGGGGGCGCGGCTCTGCTGGCCGGCGCGCTGCTCGCAGGCCCGGCCGGGGCGCAGGAGGCCGCCGAGGTCGCCCGCGTGCCGGCCGAATCGCAGTACGTCTTCAACACCTTCGCATTCCTGGTCAGCGGCTTCCTCGTGATGTGGATGGCCGCCGGCTTCGCCATGCTCGAATCGGGCCTGGTGCGCACCAAGAACACCGCGGCGATCTGCCTGAAGAACATCACGCTCTATTCGATCGCCGGCATCATGTACTACCTGATCGGCTACAACCTGATGTACATCGACGTCGGCGGATGGATCGGCAGCTTCAGCCTGCTCTACAACCCGACCGGCGCCGAGGCCGCCCTGATGGCCGGCAGCGAGGACGCGGCGGTCCTGCAGGAGGTGGTCGACAGCGGCTACTCCATCATGTCCGACTGGTTCTTCCAGATGGTCTTCGTGGCGACCGCCGCGTCGATCGTCTCGGGGACCCTGGCCGAGCGCATCAAGTTCTGGCCGTTCATGATCTTCGTGGTGGTGCTGACCGCGATCCTCTACCCGATCCAGGGCTCCTGGACCTGGGGCGGCGGCTGGCTCTCGGAGATGGGCTTCTCGGACTTCGCCGGCTCGACCATCGTCCACTCGGTGGGCGGCTGGGCGGCGCTCACGGGCGCGATCATCCTGGGCGCGCGCAAGGGCAAGTTCGGCCCCGACGGCAAGGTCAATCCCATGCCCGGCGCCAACCTGCCGCTGGCCACGCTCGGCACCTTCATCCTGTGGCTCGGCTGGTTCGGCTTCAACGGCGGCTCGCAGCTCGCCCTCGGCACGATGGAGGACGCCTCCTCGGTGTCGCGGATCTTCATCAACACCAACACGGCCGCCGCGTCCGGCGTGATCGTCGCCATCATCCTCACGCAGATCCTCTACCGGAAGGTGGACGTGACGATGGCGCTCAACGGCGCG
>CAZDBC010000519.1:0-2871 GCA_964503295.1 uncultured Kiloniellaceae bacterium
GCCCAGATCGGGCGTAGGCGACGCAGGATCAGGGCAAAGGGTCAGGCGCCAGCCGCCGCGCCCGGCAGCGGCTGGCAGAAGAAGGACGTCATGACGAAACGCTGCCCCGCGGTGACCGGCTGCGCCTCGTGCAGAAGGCTGCAGGAGAAGATGCAGGCCGCGCCGGCCGGCATGCGATAGACGTGCGGGCTGTACTCGGGAAAGCGCAGGCCGCCGCCTTCGAACTCTTCGTTGAGGTTGAGCGACAAGGCGAAACGGCGCGGTGACTCGCCGCGCAGGTTGTCGCGGTGTATGCCGAAGAAGTCGCCGCGTTCGGGCAGGTAGGACATGACCACGTGGCCGTCGAAGCTGAACGGCGGGTGGAAATTGAAAACCTTCGCCAACTCCGGCCCGACCCGCCGGGCCAGGGTCTGGCGCACCTCGCGCTCGAGCGCCGGGTCGGTGACGACGTGCTCGAGCGTGCGCTTGCGATCGGGGGCGTAGACGTTGTCCCGCCCCGTCGAGGCGGTGCCCTCGTGATGTTCGGATTGCCAGGCGGCAATCAGCCGGCGGCAGAGCGACCGATCGAAGACCCTCGGCAGGATGAGAACCGGCGCCGAGCGGATCTGCTCGCATGGCGCGACCTCATGTTCGACATGGTCGCGCAAGATCTCCAGCGCCGCGTCGTACAGACGGTCGGGGTCGCGCTTCACGAGTCGCGCCAGCAGCCGCTGATTGGAATCGAGCACGAACAGCGCATGTCCCGGCGCGACCGGCGCAACGCCTGGCAGGGCCGGCGCTTCCGGCGTCAGAAGATAGCCGACCAACTCGCCCTTCGCGTCGGCGAAGACCGGCCGCTCGAGGCCCGCCGCACGCGCCAGCTCGGCATTGGCCTCGACCGAGCGGCCGGTCACCGCGAAGGCATCGCTGCCCAGTTCCTGCAGGTCCTTGCGGCGCGCCGCCAGAGCCGTGAGGAACCGATCCGGCGCACTGGAACCGATCGCAAGCAGCAGGATTGGACCACCCGTCAACTCATTATAGAACTGCCGGTTGACACGGTTCTGGTCGGGATAGATGAAGTCGGGCAGACGGTCGCCCGGGCGCAAGGCGCCGGGCCGCGAAGCCTGTCGCGCGGCCATCGCCGGCGTCCTCACGCCACGGCCAGCGGCCGCCGCTTGGCCAGGCGGTCGAACTCAATCAGACCCTCGATCAGCTCCGCCATCTGCGCCAGGGGCACCATGTTGGGCCCGTCCGACGGCGCCCGGTCGGGATCCTGGTGGGTCTCCATGAAGACGGCCGCGACGCCGACGGCGATCGCCGCGCGCGCCAGAACCGGCACGAACTCGCGCTGGCCGCCCGAACGGCCGCCCTGCCCGCCCGGCTGCTGCACCGAGTGGGTCGCGTCGAACACCACCGGGCAGCCGGTTTCGGCCGCGAGAATCGGCAGCGCGCGCATGTCGGAGACCAGCGTGTTGTAGCCGAAAGAGACGCCGCGCTCGCACACCAGAACCCGGTCGTTGCCGCTTTCCAGAAGCTTCTCGGCAACGTGACGCATGTCCCAGGGCGCGAGGAACTGCCCCTTCTTGACGTTGACTGCGCGGCCGGTCTTGGCCGCGGCCACCAGCAGGTCGGTCTGGCGGCACAGAAAGGCCGGGATCTGAAGCACGTCGACGGCTTCGGCGACCGGTGCACACTGCTCGATCTCGTGCACGTCGGTCAGCACCGGGCAGCCGACGGTCTCGCGCACCTCGGCGAGGATCGGCAGCGCCGCCGACATGCCAAGGCCGCGCGCCGAGCCCAGGCTGGTCCGGTTGGCCTTGTCGAACGAGGACTTGTAGATCAGCCCGATGCCCAGGCGGTCGCAGATTTCCTGCAGGGCCTGAGACATCTCCAGGGCGTGCGAACGGCTCTCGATGGCGCAGGGCCCGGCGATCAGCACGAACGGCAGATCGTTGCCCAGGGTGATCGGGCCGATCTCGACGTGACGGCTCTCGGGGCGGCTGTTCATGACGTTAGGTCGTCCTCTGCGCACGCGGGGCGGCCAAGCTCGCCCCTGCGCGGCTACATCAAGCGGGACTGCGCAACCGCCGCCTGGATGAAGGAGGTGAACAGCGGGTGCGGCGCAAAGGGGCGCGACTTGAGCTCCGGGTGAAACTGGACGCCGATAAACCACGGGTGATCGGGAATTTCAACGATCTCCGGCAGCTCCCCGTCCGGCGAGAGCCCGGAAAAGCGCAGACCTGACGCCTCCAGACGTTCGCGGTAGGTGATGTTCACCTCATAGCGGTGCCGGTGCCGCTCGCTGACATGGGGCACGCCGTAGACGTCGGCCACCCGGCTGCCGGGCAGCAGGTTGCAGGGATAGGCGCCCAGCCGCATCGAACCGCCGAGATCGCTGTCGATGTTGCGCCGCTCGACCGCGTTACCGCGCGTCCACTCGGTCAGCAGGCCGACCACGGGATCATCGCAGGGACCGAACTCGGTCGAGCCGGCGCCGGGCAGGCCGGCGAGATGTCGCGCCGATTCGATGACCGCCATCTGCATGCCGAAGCAGATGCCGAAATAGGGCACGCCCCGCTCGCGCGCGAAGCCGGCAGCGGAGATCTTGCCCTCGGCGCCGCGTTCGCCGAAACCGCCGGGCACCAGTATCCCGTGAACGTTCTCCAGGTTCTGGATCGTGCCCTCGTCCTCGAAGATCTCGGAGTCGAGCCAGTTCACGTTGACGCGCACGTTGTTCGCAATGCCGCCGTGCGCCAGCGCCTCGGCCAGCGACTTGTAGGAGTCGAGCAGCGAGGTGTACTTGCCGACCACCCCGATCGTCACCTGGCCGTCGGGGTTGCGGATGCTGTGGGTGATGCGCTCCCAGCCCGCCAGCGCCGGCGGCGGCGCATC
>CAZDBC010000520.1:0-2870 GCA_964503295.1 uncultured Kiloniellaceae bacterium
GAGCCCCTGGCAGAGCATCCACTGCAACACTTGGCGCGGGTCGACCGCGAGCTGGAGCTGCAGCAGCTTCTGCCACATCTCCTCCTGGCTGCCGCGCAGGTAGACGACGTCGGCGGGTTCGCTGTGCGGCAGGGCGAGCACGGCGAGGCGGAACGACAGCAGCGAGTCCATCACCCAGGCGACGCCGTGGCCGCGGCCGATCATGTTGCCCAGATAGACGATGCGATCGCAGAGCTGCCAGTGGTCCAGGATCGCCGCATGCAGACGGTCGAGGCGCTCGGCCTCGCCATGAATGGCGCCGACGGCCCAGATGCGGCGCGGCCGGCGCAGCACGGCGAATTTCTGCTGATCGGTCATGCTCCCCCGCGCGATTCCGCGAGTCGGGCATCCGGCCGCGGTCTGGCGGCGCCCGCGATTGGCGGCACGACCACAGCCCGTTCCTCCGGAACGGCCATAGAAGCCTGTCGCCCGGCGTCGGCTCAAGTGCAAATGAAAAACGCCTCCGGGGCTTCGAGGCCCGGAGGCGTTCGCGTCACCCGATGCGAGAGAGCAGAGCCTTCCCGCCGGTCGGCGGGCGCCGACCTCAGGCGGCGGCGAGCAGCTTCTCGAGCTTTTCGGCGGCGGCGTCCTCGTCGATCTTCTCGACCGCCGCAAGTTCGCGCGCCAGCCGGTCGAGCGCCGCCTGGTACATCTGGCGCTCGCTGTATGACTGGTCGGGCTGGTCGGCGCTGCGGTGCAGGTCGCGCACAACCTCCGCGATCGAGACCGGATCGCCGGAATTGATCTTGGCCTCGTATTCCTGGGCGCGCCGGCTCCACATGGTCCGCTTGGCACGGCTGCGGCCCTTCAGGGTGGTCAGCGCCGTATCCATCATCTTGCGGCTCGACAGCTTGCGCAGGCCGGAATTCTCCGCCTTGGCGACCGGCACGCGCAGGGTCATGCGATCCTTCTCGAACTTGACCACGATGAGATCGAGCGTGATGCCGGACACGTCCTGCGTCTCCACCCCCAGCACCCGCCCGACGCCGTGGGTCGGATAAACAACGTAATCGCCCGCTTCGAAACTGCTCTTTGCCATCTGACCTGAGTACTCCGCTAAACACCTGCCAACCGGGACCGCCACGCCCTGCAGCGACCGCAACAGACCAACGCACCCGACGCCGGCGCTACCGCCCCGCCGCGTGCCGATTGCCGCTTCAGGGCTCATCACAAGATACGGCCGGATCGCTCCGGCCGGATCGAGACCTGATGCGCGCCCGCACGCCACATCTTGTGGGTGAGGCCCGGACGCGTCACAAAATTATCATATACGACTGTGCGCGAAATTACAAGTGCTGCGCCGCAGCAAAGTACCTTGCGTCAGATAGTTAAGACGGCGAGATGGACGCGGCCTTCAGCCGTCGGTGTTGCCGGGATTGGGCGTGAAGAACTTTTCGAACTTGCCCGGGACTCCGTTGTACTCGTCCGCGTCTTCCGGCGGCGTGCCCTTGCGCGTGATATTCGGCCACTTCTCGCTGTACTCGCGATTCATTTCGAGCCACGCCTCGGCGTCGCCGTCGGTGTCCGGCAGGATGGCTTCCGGCGGGCATTCCGGCTCGCACACGCCGCAGTCGATGCACTCGTCGGGGTGAATGACGAGCATGTTCTCCCCTTCGTAGAAGCAATCGACCGGACAGACCTCCACGCAGTCCATGTACTTGCACTTGATACAGGCTTCGGTCACCACGTACGTCATCGTCGGCAGTTCTCCAAAGAGCCCACGGCCCGGCTCGTCACGACTCGAGCTGGAGCTGTTGCAGGGCCCGCTTGCGTGCTGCGCCGCTGTCGCGGTCGGTCACGTGCAAAAGGCCCGTGATGCGACGCATCAGGTTGGCCTCGTAATCGTGAAGTTCGCCGTCGGCATACACCACTTGCCACAACATTTCGAGCAGCGCGATGCGTTCCTCGTTGCTGTACGCATCCTTTATCGTCCGGGTGAAGCCGTACAGCTCGTTCGACTCGGCGATCCGCGCCTCCGCCAGCCCGAGCAACTCGTCGGCCTCCTCGGCGGCGAGATCGAAGCGGTCCATCAGAAGGCCGCGGATCGTGTCGCGCTCGGCGGCGTCGAAGACGTCGTTCATCAGCGCCGCCTCGACCATCAGCGCCGCCGCCGCGAGCTGCAGAGCCTCGGCGCCGTGCGCCTCGGGCCGTTCCGGCGCCTGCGCCAGCCCGTCGAAGAAATCCTTGATGCGTCCCAGCATGATGTCTCGCCTAGCATGAGGGGCAGAGGCAGGCAACCGCACCCTCGCCAGACGCTTCGCCCTGTGACTCGCCCTGTGGCGCGCCTTGCAACTCGCCTTGTGGCGGTCCTTGACTTCACTTAGGTATCATTGCGGCGAACGCAACGCCCGACTGCGGCCATCGTCCCGGACCCGCCCCCGAACCGGAGCTCGTCATGACCCCCTCGGAGCGCAATGCGCAAGTCGATCCGCGCCGCCACGCGCCGGCGACCCAGCGCAACCGGACCCCCATTCTCGAGGTTCTCTCGCGTGTTTTGCCGGGGCGCGGCACGGTGCTCGAACTGGCCAGCGGGACGGGCGAGCATGCCGTCTGGTTCGCCCAACACCTGCGGCCCCTGGTCTGGCAGCCGAGCGACCCCGACCCGGAGATGCGCCGCTCGATCGCCGCCCATGCCGCCGGCGCCGGCCTGGACAGCCTGAAGCCACCGCTCGACATCGACGTGATCAGCGAAGACTGGCCGCTCGAGTCGGCCGAGGTGATCGTGTGCATCAACCTGCTGCACATCGCGCCCTGGTCGGCCGCCGTCGGCCTGATGCGGGGCGCGGCGCGCCTGCTGCCGGTCAGCGGCGTGCTCTATCTTTACGGGCCGT
>CAZDBC010000521.1:0-1940 GCA_964503295.1 uncultured Kiloniellaceae bacterium
GCGGCGGGCGAGGTCGCGCGGGCCACCTCGGGCACCATGATCTTCGTCTTTCTCGGCGGCCTCGCCGGCCCGGCGATCCTCTCGGCCCTGCTGACCATGACCGGCAGCTACGCCCCGGGCCTTTTGCTGCTCGCACTGGTCACGCTGGTCGCCGCTTTCGCGGTGCCGAAAAACCTCGCCGCCGAAAGCCCGTCCCACCCCTGAGACTGCACCGGTCGGACCGGGCAATCGCCTTTGTTAATCGAATTATGATTAATTCCATATAACACATACAATACAGGCCATTACCGCCCCTCTTCCGAATCTAGAGCGCCACAAAATATCGCATGGCTGGGTTGCGCAAGCGGCGCTGCCACCATCGGCCAAGCCATGGTGCAATGCACAAAATCCTTCCCATATCTGGACCAGATCCAGAGTTTGACTACGGGAGCACTGCCATGTCGATCGACAGCCTTCCGATCGCTTCCGCCGCCCAGTATCGGCTGCCACACCTCAGCGCCGTGCTCGCGCGCTGTTTCGGCGCGGTGGGCGAGGCACAGCGCTCGGCGCTCGCTTACGAACGCCTGTCGCGCCTGAGCGACGTGGAGTTGGCGGACCGCGGCCTGAGCCGCGACGACCTGCCGCGCGCCGTGCTGGCCGGCGCACGCTGAACCTCCCGCGCCCCGCCGGCCCTCGATCGAGGCGCTTTCGCGGTTCGGCCGCGTTTTGATTGGAACGCAACCGGCCCCCCGGCCATATAGAAGGCAGGCGGTCGCCCGAGACCGCACCATGGGGGAGGATCGGCTTGCCGTTGCCCTGGCGCTTCATCGCCTGGACCTGCCTGCTCGCCGCCGGGCTCGCGCTCTTCGGGCTCTGGATGCCGGGCGCAGCGCAGCAGCAGCGTCCCGACATCGCCCTGCTCGCCGAGCTTGAAGGGCCCATCGGCCCGGCGGCGAACCGTCTTGTCGAGGACGCAGTCGCCGAGGCCGGCGCGCGCGGCGCGGAGATCCTGATCCTGCGCATCGACACGCCGGGCGGTCTGGCGACCTCCATGCGCGACATCATTTCGGCGATCCTGGCCTCGCCGGTTCCGGTGGTCGGCTACGTCGCCCCGCCCGGCGCCCACGCCGCGAGCGCCGGCACCTACATCCTTTATGCCACCGCGGTCGCCGCCATGGCGCCGGGCACCAATCTCGGCGCCGCCACCCCGGTCCAGATTGGCGGCGGCGGCCTGCCCGGCCCCTTGGACCGTGGCGCGCCCGACGACGATCCGGGCGCGGACGGGCCTGACGGGCCAAACGGGCAAGGAGCGCAAGAAGACCAGCAGGAAGAGCGGGAGCCCCCGCGCCAGCCCGCCGACGCTGCCGGCGCGAAGGCGGTCAACGACGCGGTTGCCTACATCCGCAGCCTGGCCGAGCTGCACGGCCGCAACGCCGACTGGGCCGAGAAGGCGGTCCGCGAGGCGGCCAGTCTCTCCGCCGAGCGCGCGCTCGAGCTCAACGTCATCGACCTGATCGCGGCCGATCTCGACGAGCTGCTCGAGCGCCTCGACGGCCGCACGGTCAAGGTCGGCCGGGCCGAACAGACGCTGGCCACGCGCGGCCTTCCTGTCGAGACGATCGAGCCGAGCATCATGACCCGGATCCTCAGCATCCTGGCGAATCCCAATGTCGCCGTGATCCTGATGATGATCGGGATCTACGGCCTGATCTTCGAGTTCGCCAACCCCGGTTCGATCGGGCCCGGCGTGGTCGGCGCGATCTGCCTGGTGCTCGGCCTTTACGCGCTCAACCAGCTGCCGGTCGACTATGCCGGCCTGGCATTGATGGGGCTCGGCATCGCCTTCATGGTGGCCGAGGCCTTCACGCCGACCTTCGGCGTGCTCGGGGTCGGCGGGCTGGCCGCCTTCGTCATCGGCGCGGCCATGCTGATGGATACGGACGTGCCGGCCTATCAGCTTT
>CAZDBC010000521.1:1950-2868 GCA_964503295.1 uncultured Kiloniellaceae bacterium
CGGCGCCACGCCCGGTCGCCGCCGCCCGGCCGTCCTCCACCCGCGCGGGCGGCGTCTCCACAACCGCCACGCCCCCCTCTGCCGCGTCCGGCTCGTGGGGCGTGATCGCCACCCTGGCCGTCGTCAGCGGCCTGCTGCTCTCGCTGGCGCTCGGCTATGCCTGGCGCGCACATCGGCGCCCCGTGCGCAGCGGCGCCCAGGCCATGGCCGGCGGGCCTGCCGAGGTGGACAGCTGGAGCGACGGCGAAGGCTACGTCTGGGCCGGCGGCGAGCGCTGGCGCGCCCGCGGCGACTCCGCCCTGCGGCCCGGACAGCGGGTTCGCGTGCGCCGGCAGGACGGCCTGACCCTCGAGGTTTCGGCCGACGAGGGCACGCGCCAGGACACCACTTGAACCAGCCGGGAGGCTCGCGATGCTGTTCCAGACTCTGGCCTATGTACTGATCGCCGTCGCGGTCATCGCGCTGTTCGGCGCGGCGATCCGGATCCTGCGCGAGTACGAGCGCGGCATCGTCTTCACCCTGGGGCGTTTCACGCGCGTCGCCGGCCCGGGCTTCGTGCTGATCATCCCGGTGATCCAGCAGATGGTGCGCACCGACCTGCGCACCTTCGTCGAGGACGTGCCGAGCCAGGACGTGATTTCGCGCGACAACGTCTCGGTCAAGGTCAACGCCGTCATCTACTACCACATCGTCGATCCCGAACGCGCCATCATCAACGTCGAGAACTTCAGGGCGGCCACCAGCCAGCTCGCGCAGACCACGCTGCGCTCGGTGCTCGGCAAGCACGAACTCGACGAGATGCTGGCCGAGCGCGACAAGCTCAACGACGACATCCAGGAGATCCTCGACCGGCAGACCGACGGCTGGGGCATCAAGGTCTCCAACGTCGAGATCAAGCACGTCGACATCGACGAGAGC
>CAZDBC010000522.1:0-2863 GCA_964503295.1 uncultured Kiloniellaceae bacterium
TGGCTTAAAACTCAATACCCGGCTGGGCCTTGATGCCCGCCTGGTAGGGGTGCTTGACCAGCCTCATCTCGGTCACTAAATCGGCGTACTCGATCAGGGCTTCCGGCGCGTGGCGGCCGGTGATAATGAGGTGCAGCATTGGGGGTTTGTTGGCCTTGAGCCAGTCGATCACCGCGCCGGTATCCAGCCACTCATAATGCAGGGGGTAGGTGAACTCGTCCAGCACCAGCAGCTCGTACCCGCCGCCGGCAATGCGTTCTTTGGCAATTTCCCAGCCGTGCCGGGCGCGGGCTTCGGTCTCGTCCATGTCTTTACTGGTCCAGGTGAAGCCGTCGCCGGTGGCAATCCAGTCGATGCCCATGCGCTCGGCGGCCTTGACCTCCCCGAAGCGGGCCTTTTCGTGCTTGATAAACTGTATCACGCCCACCTTCATATCCCGGCCCCAGGCGCGCGTTATCATGCCGATAGCGGCGGTGCTTTTGCCCTTGCCGTTGCCGGTGTTCACAATTACCAGCCCCTTTTTTTGGCGGGGGATGTTTTTTTCCTTGGTCATTTTAGCCCCTCACACCCGGTAATGGCAGCCCACGCTGCCGCGATTTTCCCAGGCGGCGGTGGTCACAATAATGGCGGCGCGCACGGCGTTGCGCAGGCCGATCATCGGGTCGGTGAGCCAGGTGCGGCGGTAGAAGTTTTCAATTTCCACTTCCAGGTGGCGCAGCTCGCTCATGGCGCGGCGCAGGCGGTGCTTGTTGCGCACCAGGCCCACGTAGTTCCACATAATATTTTTGATAGCGGTCATATCCTGGCTGATCAGGGCCGGGTCGGGCGCAAATTGGCCGGTGGCTTCCCAGGCGGGGATGTTAGCGGCGTTGGGGGCCGCCTGCCCCGCCAGGGTACCTTGAATATGCTGCGCGGCCCGGCAGCCCCAGGTCAGCCCTTCCAGCAGCGAGGCGCTGGCCAGCCGGTTGGCCCCGTGAACCCCGGTGCAGGCCACCTCACCCACGGCGTACAAATGCTCGATAGTGGTGCGGCCCCACATATCGGTCCACACGCCGCCGCAGGCGTAGTGAGCCGCCGGCACCACCGGCACCAGCTCGCGGGTAATGTCCACGCCGTATCGCAAACACTGCTCGTAAATATTGGGGAATTCTTTGCGGATTTTATCGGCGGGGATGTAGGAGCGCAAATCCAGGTACAGGTTGCGCACCTCTTTGGTAAGCATTTCTTCGTGCATGCTGCGCGAGACTACATCGCGCGGGGCCAGGTCTTTCCACTCCGGGGCGTAGTTTTGCATAAACGGCCGGCCGCCGGCGTTCACCAGCCGCGCCCCGGCCCCGCGTACCGCCTCGGAAATGAGGAAGTTGGGCGCGGGCGGGCGGTGGAAGGTGGTGGGGTGGAACTGCACGAACTCGCTGTTGATGGCGCGCGCGCCGGCCCGGTAAGCCATGGCCAGGCCGTCGCCCCGCGCGCCGGAGGGGTTGGTGGTGCGTAAGAATATCTGGCCCAGCCCGCCGGTAGCTAAAATGGTGCGTTTGGCAATGCAGCGGATCACCCGGTTGCCTGCCCGATCCAGCAAATAAGCGCCCACGCAGGCGTGGGGCGCGTAAATATCCAGCCGGTTGAGCGAGTGGTGGGCCGGGGTGAGCAGGTCGACCGCGGTGGTGCCGGTCAGAAAAGTAATGTTGGGGTGATCGGTCAGGTGTTTGATGAGTTCTACCTCGATGGCCCGGCCTGTGGCGTCGGTAGCGTGCAAAATGCGGGCCGAGGCGTGGCTGCCTTCCAGAGCCAGGGCCAACGCGCCTTCCGGGGTGTGGTCAAAGGGCACGTTGACCCGTTCCATCAAGATTTTTTTGACTAAATCCGGCCCTTCTTCGGCCATAATGGTGACGGCCTCCGGGTTGCTGTGGCCCGCGCCGGCCCGGTGAACGTCCTCGGCCAGCAGTTCCGGCGAGTCGTTCGGCCCGCGATAGATGATGCCGCCCTGGGCGTAGTAGGTGTTGGTTTCGCCGGGAACTTTGGAGCGCGTTACCAGCGTTACGGCAATACCGGCGTCGGCCAGTTGCAGGGCCGCCGTGCCGCCGGCAATACCGCTGCCAATGATGAGGACATTGGTTTCGAGAGATTCGGTAGTCATAGGGTCCTTTCCTCACGTCTCGTCTTAAACCTCAAAGGTTTTTAAAACCTTTGAGGTTTAATAAAAGCGTTAGCCAATCTGGATCATCCGCTCAACGGCCTGCGCGGCCCGCGCGCGGATGTCTTCCGGCACGTTGATCTGGTATTGGTTGTGTTGGAGCGCGGCCAGCGTATCTTCCAGCGTAATCTGGTTCATATGGGGGCAGCGCACGCTGCATAGCCGCAGCATCTCTTTATCGGGATTGGCTGCGGCAATGTTGTCGCCCATAGCGCATTCGGTGAGCAGCAGGTAGTGGGGCTTGTCGGTTTCTTCCACAAACTTGATCATAGCCGACGTGCTGGCCGAATAATCCGCCGCCGCCACCACGTCGGGCGGGCATTCGGGGTGGGCCAAAATAGCCACGTTGGGAAACTGCCGGCGCACATTCTTGATGTCTTGCACCGTAAATTTCTCATGCACTTCGCAGCGCCCGTGCCAGCCGATCATCTGGTAATCGCCATTT
This sequence comes from uncultured Kiloniellaceae bacterium, assembly GCA_964503295.1. Classification (GTDB taxonomy): domain Bacteria; phylum Pseudomonadota; class Alphaproteobacteria; order Kiloniellales; family Kiloniellaceae; genus CAZDBC01. The sequence continues at coordinate 2,637 of CAZDBC010000522.1, forward strand.
TTGCCTGCGCCGTTCTGACGGGTGGGGAAGATGATGTTCTTGCCGGTTTCTTTGGCCACGTTGCCGGCCAGGAACTCGTCGGGCAGAAAGATAACGGTATCGCTGTTAAGCGATTCCACCACGGCGCGGGCATTGCCGGAGGTGCAGCAGACGTCGCTCTCGGCTTTTACATCGGCATACGTATTAACGTAAGTAACTACCGGAACGCCGGGGAATTGGGCCTTGAG
>CAZDBC010000523.1:0-2858 GCA_964503295.1 uncultured Kiloniellaceae bacterium
AAAGCGCCCAAGATAGGGTCGGGTTGTTGCCCGGACGCGGCGGCGGGGATCGGTCCTCGGAATCGGCGGCCTCATGGCCTCTGATCGCTCCGAGGTCGTCAACGAGGGCGAACGGCTCGCCGGCTTCGTCCTGGCGGTGGCCCGCGACGGCGACCGTGACGCCTTCGCCGCGCTGTTCGCGCATTTCGCGCCCAGGATCAAGGCCTATCTCATGCGCCTGGGCGCCGACGCGGCGCTCGCGGAGGAATTGGCGCAGGAGGCCATGATCATGGTCTGGCGCCGGGCGGGGACCTTCGATCCGCGGCGCTCGGCGGTAAGCACCTGGGTGTTTACCATCGCGCGAAACAAGCGAATCGACGCCCTGCGGCGCGAGCGACCGGATGTGATCGGTAATCTGCTGTGCGACGAGGTCGATCCCGAGGATCCGGTCCTTCAGCCGGAACCCGGGGAAGCGGCGGACGAGACGGTGCTGCGCGGCCAGGAGACGGAGTTGTTGAAGACGGCGCTGCGCCGTCTACCTCAGGAGCAGGCAGAGTTGGTGAGGATGGCCTATTTCGAAGACAAGGCGCATGGCGCGATCGCCGAGGAAACCGGGCTTCCGCTCGGCACGGTGAAGTCGCGCCTGCGCCTCGCCCTCGGCCACCTGCGCCAGGCCCTGCGGGAGGAGGACTGAATGGCCAGCAAGCGACCGAGCGAAGAACTGCTGATGGCCTACGCGGCCGGGAGCCTGCCCGAGCCGGTGGCCCTGGTCATCGCCACCCATCTCGCCATCTGTCCGGACTCGCGGCGCGCGGTGGCTGAATACGAGGCCATCGGCGGCGCCCTGCTCGAGGAGATCGAGCCGGTGCCGCTGGGCGGGGATGCGCTGGCCAAGACGCTGGCGCGCCTCGAGGAAGAGACCCCGCATGGTCTTGCCGGCCGGGCGCAGGCCGGGAGGGGCGCGGCGGACGAATTGCCTGCGCCCCTGCGCGACTACGTCGGCGACGATCTCGGCAAGCTGCCGTGGCGCCGCGTCATGCGCGGGCTGGAGGAAGCGGAGCTTGAGATCGGCACGCCCGGATATCATTCGCGCCTCCTGCGGATTCAGCCCGGCGTCGGCGTGCCGCAGCATACGCACGAAGGCGGCGAGCTGACCCTCGTCCTGCGCGGTGCCTTCCGCGATGCCTCGGGCCGCTACGGTGTCGGTGACCTGCAGATCGCCGATGCCTCGGTCGACCACCAGCCGGTCGCCGAAACCGGCGAGACTTGCCTGTGCCTTGCCGTGACCGATGCGCCGCTGCGCCTGACCGGGCCGATCGGCCGCTGGCTCAACCCCTTCATCCACCTGACCTGACGTCCGCCGGCGCCGCCGCCGGACGCTGCAGTTCGAGCGCCCAGGTCTCGCCCACGAGATCGCGGCCGAAGCTGCGGTGCGGCTCGGAGGCGACCAGCTTGAAGCCGGCGCCCTCGTAGATCCGCCGCGCCGCGGTCAGACAGTCGTTGGTCCAGAGGGTCATGCGCCGGTAGCCGGCACGCCGCGCGAAGGCGATCGCCTCCTCGACCAGGCGCCGGCCGAGGCCCAATCCGCGCGCGCGGGGCTCGACCAGCAGCATGCGCAGCTTGGCGACCTCCTCGCTCTGGCGTGCCACGAACACCGAGCCGACGCGGGCGCCGTCGCGCTCGGCGATCCAGCAGCACTCGCGCGCCGGGTCGAAGTCGCGCAGGAAGGCGCCGGCGATCTCCGCCACCAGGACTTCGAAGCTGCCATCCCAGCCGTACTCCTCGGCGTAGAGTTCGGCATGGCGCTGAATCACCCAGCCGATGTCGCCCGGGCGATGCGGGCGCAGCAGGTAGGCCGGCCGCGCCTGCGCCTGGCTGTCGAGCAGTTCCTCGATCGCGGTCATGGCCGTGACCAGCCGCGTCCGGGCGGCGCCGTCGAGCGGCGCCAGCAGGGCCTCGACCTCGCCGCGCGAGCGGGTGTCCAGTTCGGCGAAGGCGTCGCGGCCGGCCGCGGTCAGGGAGACCAGTGTCTGGCGCCCGTCGGTCGCGCTCGGCCGCCGGGCGATCAGGCCGCGGCTCTCCAGGCCTTTCAGCAGCCGGCTGACGTAGCCGGCGTCAAGGTCCAGCTCGCGGACCAGGTCGCTGGCCGTGGCGCCGTCGCGTTGCGCCAGCTCGTAGATCAGCCGTGCCTCGGTCAGGGAGTAGGGGCTGGCGAGCAGACCCTCCCGGAGCACGCCGAGCCGGCGCGTGTAGAAGCGGGTGAAGCGGCGCACGGCCTCGACCTCGGGGCGGGAAACGGCAACGCTGCTGGCCATCGCGGCACCTCCTTCGCGGTGGTGGCCGGCAGGAATTCTGGTTCGAATAGTTGCTTCCGTCAATCATATTGATTGCCATAAGCAATTATCTGTGGCCGGCGATCCGCGCTTGGGCCCCGGGCCCGTCTCGGGCAGTCTTTGGGCACCTTCGCCCCCGACGCCAGCTTGCGGACCCCCGCCATGGTCGCCATCGCAGAAATCAGGAATGCCGTGGTCCCGATCGCCGCGGACATCGCCAACGCCTACATCGACTTCTCGAAGATGACGGCGAGCGTGGTCGCGCTGGTCACCGACGTGGTGCGCGACGGCCGGCCGGTGGTCGGCTACGGCTTCAACTCGAACGGCCGCTACGCCCAGTACGGCCTGCTCGAGGAGCGCTTCCTGCCGCGCCTGCGCGCGGCCGCGCCCGAGGCGCTGCGCGACGACAGCGGCGACAACCTCGACCCGCACCGCATCTGGCGGGTGCTCATGGCCAACGAGAAGCCGGGCGGCCACGGCGAGCGTTCGGTCGCGGTCGGCGTGCTCGACATGGCGGTGTGGGACGCGGTCGCCAAGATCGCGGGG